>DASQAY010000049.1:0-2003 GCA_035635515.1 Candidatus Eiseniibacteriota bacterium
GGAGGAAGGCCAAAGACGGCTAGGCGCGCAGCGGGGCGGCGTGCTGCTGAACGAAGGCCTCCCGGCAATGGGCGCTGCAGAAGTAATAGGTGGTCGACTCGACTGCGACCGACTGCAGCGCACCATCGATGTCAACCGTCATCCCGCAGATGGGGTCCACCGCGGTGGGATTGAAGAGGGGCGCGGTGGGCTCGCGCGCGTGCCGCTCGGCCACGATCTCGGCCACCACAGCCAGGGCGATTTCCTGCTGGGAGCGGCCGACGGCGTCGCCACCTGCCCGTCGGATGCGGTCCAGCCCGCTCACGCCTCGGTGGCTGAGCAGGTCGAGCACGGACTGCATGCGGCGGCGGCTGGCGATCGCGCCCAGGTACGGCAGGTCGAACGGAAGCAACGCCGCCAGCGCGTCTTCGTCGTAGTGGCCCATGGTGGCGACCACCGCCCAGGTGTCGGCTCCCACCGGTGCGTCGGAAAGGTCGAGTGAGCCAACGACGCCATCCGCCTCGGGAAAGTCGGCCAGGCTGGCTCCCGGGTGGACCGCCCAGGTGCGAAATCCGACCGCCGCTCCAATCCGGACCAGCGTGCGCGCCGCTGGCGTCCCGCCCACCACCAGGAGTACCGGGCGGGGCAGCTGCGGGTCGATGAAGACGTCCAGCGCCCCGGCGCTAGGACAAGTGCTCAGGTGGGAGACCACACCAGCCAGATGCTCGGGCGCGGTGTCCGGCGCGATTTTCACCAGGCGCGGTTGCCCGTCGCCGATGGCGACCAGCGCCTCCCGCCGAACGAGCCCCTCGGAGCAGCTGCCCCCGATCCAGCCGAACAACTCGCCGTCGGCGGTAACCAGGGCCTTATCGCCCGGGCTGGCGGACGTGGGTGGGTCGACCCGGACCACGGTGGCGACCGC
This sequence comes from Candidatus Eiseniibacteriota bacterium, assembly GCA_035635515.1. GTDB lineage: Bacteria > Chloroflexota > Dormibacteria > CF-121 > CF-121 > CF-121. The sequence continues at coordinate 902 of DASQAY010000049.1, forward strand.
GAAGCTCACCCCGCGGGTGCGCAGCTCGGCCGCCCGGGTCAACACCTCGTCCGCCAGGCCCAATCGCATCGCTACTCGGCCGCCCCCTTTTCCTGGAGCGCGGTCCAGACCTTGTCGGAACTCACCGGCATGTCGATGTTGGTGATGCCCAGGTGGCCCACGGCATCGATCACCGCGTTCACGAAGGCGGCCGGCGACCCCACCGTTGCCGATTCGCCCACTCCCTTGGCGCCGATCGGATGGTGGGGCGAGGGGGTCACCGTCTCGAAGGTCTCAAATCGCGGCGTCTCCCAGGCGGTGGGCAGCAGGTAGTCGGTGAAGTTGGAGCCGATGCAGTTGCCTTCCTCGTCGAAGGTGATCAGCTCCATGAAGGCGATGCCGAAGCCCTCGGTCAGGCCACCGTGGATCTGCCCTTCCACGATCATCGGGTTGATCCGCACGCCGCAGTCGTCGACCGCCACCATCCGGCGCACCTTGACCTGGCCGGTGCCGCGGTCGATGTCGACCACCACCACATAGGTGCCGAAGGGGAACGTCATGTTGGGCGGGTCGTAATAGGTGACGCCCTCTAGCCCGGCTTCCATGCCATCGGGCAGGTCGGTATAAGCGGCGAAGGCCACGTCCTGGATGGTCTTGCTCTTTGATGGAGCGCCCTTGACGAAGAACTTGCCGTGGTCAAACTCAATGTCGGCTTCGGACGCTTCCAATAGATGGGCCGCGATCTTCTTGGCCTTGTCCCGTAGCTTGCGGGAGACCATCGCGGTGGCGGCGCCACCGACTGGCGTGCTCCGGCTGGCGTACGTGCCCAGGCCGTAGGGCGTGTTGTCGGTGTCGCCTTCCTGCACCTCCACGTCGGATGCTGGGATGCCGAGCTCCTCGGCCACGATCTGGGCGAAGGTCGTTTCGTGACCCTGTCCCTGGCTCTTGACGCCGAGCTTCAGGATCGCCTTGCCGGTGGGATGGACGCGCAGTTCGGCGGAGTCGAACATGCGCAGCCCGGCGATGTCGTAGTGCTTGCCGGGGCCGGCGCCGACGACTTCGGTGAAGCTGGCGACTCCGATCCCCATCAACTCACCCTTCTTGCGCTTCTCGGCTTGCTCTT
>DASQAY010000050.1:0-2614 GCA_035635515.1 Candidatus Eiseniibacteriota bacterium
GCGCCGACGCCGATCACCACAGCGGCCGCCAGCAGCACGCTCGTCAGCCCCGCCATCATCAGGATCACGTAGGCGCCGATGCCCAACGCGAGTCCGACCGGCGCGAACCAACGGGCGCTGGGTGCCAGGAATTTCTGGCCATCGGTTCCGGTCCACGGATAGAGTTGGGCCACCGTGACCACGCTCGATCCGACGGCCCACCACAGGAACCCCGACCAGGGGTAGCTTGCATACAGGATCAGGCTGGCGGCGGCGGCCAGCGCCCCGGCGATCGGTCCAGCCGCGGCCATCTGGGCGAGCGCGACGCCGGTCGGGGGGCGCGGGTGGGGCTTGACGGCCGCGCCTGTCCACCCGGTGAGCACCGGAGGATCCGGATGGTTGCCCTGCCGCCGGGCCTCGAAAAAGTGGGCGAACTCGTGGATGCAGACGATGAGGCAAAAGCCCTCCAGTACCCAGCACACCAGCGTGAGCGGCCACCACCGGCTCAGGGTGACCAATCCGGTGACGAGCGACATCACCACCGTCACTTTCAGCAGGCTGGGGCCCTTCAGGGGCGGTCCCTCGGGCGGACCGGGCGCAGGGGCCGTCCCGTTCGGATCGGTCAGGATCGCGCGCAGGCGCTGCAGGCCCTCCATCCGGTGCGTCTTGAGGAATCGCTTGAAGACGCCGCTCCGGCTCTCGTCACCGGCGACCGCCCCCAGAGGTCCCAGCTCGATCCGAAGAGCGGAGGTCACCTCGGTCCCCCCTTTGACCGGGCGAAGGGTGTACGCCGTGGTCTGGTGATGCAGCCCGTCGTCCAGTACGGTCTCGAAGCGCCAGCCCGGCTGATAGTCGATCACCTGGGTGACGAATTCAATCCGGCGATCGTCGCCCAGACGCTGGCGGAAGCGGTACCGGGAGCCGACGGCGGGTGGGCCGGGGGTTAACGGCTCGACGGCTTCGAGGTCGGTTGACCAGACGAGATGGTTGCGAAGGTCGGCGACGAAATCAAAGATCTTGTCTGGCGTGCGCGGAATCTCGATGCGGGCGCTGATGGTGACTGCTCGACGCCGCCGCAACCACAACCGCAGGCCCAGCCAGGCGATGACGAGCACTGCGAAGGCGACGCCGGCCAGCGGCACGTAGAGGAGCAGGTTGCCCTCCACCTGGGCGACCACCAATCCGGCGGCCAGGGCGGTCCCCAAGGAGCGTACTCGGGCATCGACCCCGAGCTGGCGATATGGGGTGGGTGACGTCGGAGCGGCCGGGCGGCCCCCCGGACGGAGCACGAGGACAAGAATCGCAGCCATGCCCATGAGCGCCAGACCAGCGGCACCGATGGGGAACCATGGCACCGGGGCCGCCACCGCCGTGCGCGGCTCGTAGGCGGTCTGGTCCGCAATCAGGGTGATCCTGGAGCTGGCGTTCACCGCCACGCAGTCCTGTTCGAGCACCGGACTGCGAAGCCGGAGGTAGGCGCCGTTCGATGGTTCACCGGCCTGGCTCCCGTGAAGGCCCACCGGTCGCCACCATGAACCGTCGCGCACCTCGGCGTAGTGCGTGCTGTAGCAGACGAGCGTGAATCCGCTCGGGCTGTCGATCTGGAAGAGGGCATCCGGCAGCGGGCGAGCGGGCAGCTCGAACCGCGCATCGGAAACGGCGATGCCTGCCACATGCGTCCGGTCAAAGAGGCCGCGTCCACGGCTGGTGGCATCCGGGGTCCCGACAACGGGCGACCCTGGTGGGGGCGCCCCGTGCGTGAACCAGTGCTGCAGGAACTCGCCAACCACCTGCGGAACGGTTCCCGTGCGCTGCCGGGGCTGGGGCGCCTCCGGGGTATACCCGTCTGCGTCGGGAGGTAGCTCGAGGAGCATGGCCTCGCTGTCGTAGTCGCGGGTAAAGGTTTCGATCGCCAGCTGCCAGGGGGCCTCCGCCGTCGCCCTGGTGAACACCAGGAACTGTCCGAACCGTTCGGTGCTGGTCTTCTCGCCCGAGGAGTTGAGGTGGGCGATGAAAAAAGCGGGGAACTGATACTGGCGCGGCAGTGCCACCGAGACCGCCTCGACCTGACGCGGGGCGTGCTCGGCTGCCCAGGATCCGAGTCGACCCTGCATCCAGGAATCGTCGAGCTCCTTGGCGGCGCCGGTCTCGATCAGCGGAATCGAGTTCTCTTGCTTGAGAGCGCGGCTGTACTCTCGCATCCCCCAGATCACGATGGTCACGACCCGCGCTTGCTCAGGGGTGATCACGGGCTGGCCCGGCGGGTTGGTCACGCTAAGCTCGGCTGGAATAAACACCGGCAGTTGGGGTCGGGGCACCTGGGCGTGGGAATCGCCCGCCGATGCCGCCACCAAAGACATGGCCAGGATCCCGGGCGCCAGGACACGGCGCGCCAAGGCGTGCACTTCGATGCAACGCCAGCCTTCGCCGGAGTCCTGCCCCCGAGGCGGAGTGTTGCTTAGCCGGCGGCCGGCGGGGTCTGGAAGTCAATCGCCAGCCGGGTTGGGTTGCTCAGCTCGACCGTCCGGTAGCACGCCGAGGGGTTCAACCCGATGCCCCAGCTCAGGGTCCGCTCAAAGTCGCCAAGCTGGGCCACCTCGGTGATCAGCACCACCGGCGGCTTCAGGTCCTGGCT
>DASQAY010000051.1:0-5274 GCA_035635515.1 Candidatus Eiseniibacteriota bacterium
CGGAAGGTCGACCTGCTGCGCCATCACGTGGACGCGGTCAACTGCACCGACAACACCGGCGCGCACGTGCACCTGTCATCGCTGGCGGCGGCCCGCCTCCTGATCGATCGGGGCGTGGAACCGATCATGCAGCTGGCCACCCGCGACCGGAACCGGCTCGCCCTGCAGGCCGACCTGATGGGCGCCGCCGCGCTTGGCGTTCGCAATGTGCTGCTGATGAGCGGCGACGACGTCTCGGCGGGCGATCACCCGCAGGCGCGCTCGATCTACGACATCGATTCCCTCCAGCTGATCGAGGTCGCCCGCGGGCTGCGCGATCGCGGCGAGTATCTGTCAGGGCGGAGGCTGGAGTCCGCGCCATCCTTCTTTATTGGAGCCGTCGAGAACCCGTTCGCCCCGCCCCTCGACTTCCGGCCGCTGCGGCTGGGCAAGAAGGTGGCCGCCGGTGCGGAGTTCATCCAGACGCAACTGGTCTTCGACCTGGCTCGCTTCCGCGAGTTCATGGCCCGGGTGCGGGACCTGGGCCTCATCCAGCAGGTGTTCATCCTGCCGTCGGTGGGGGTGGCCCGGTCGGCCCGCGCCGCCCGCTTCATGAAGGAGAAGGTGCCCGGGGTGTCGGTCCCGGAGGCGATCGTGCGACGCCTGGAGGGCGTGCCGCTTGAGCGACAGGCCGCCGAGGGGATCAAGATCGCGACCGAGACCGTGGCCGAGCTGCGCCAGATCCCGGGCGTGGCCGGGGTGCACGTGATTGCCATCAAGTGGGAGGAAGGCGTGGTCCGGGTGATCGAGGAGGCCCGGCTGCTGCCGCGGCCCAGCATGGTGGGGATCCCCGCGTGAACACCGTGGTCCGGTCGCGCACGAAAGAGGTCGTTATCTCGGGCGAGCGGCCCTTCGTGATGATCGGGGAGCGCATCAACCCCACTGGGCGCAAGGTGCTGGCCGCCGAGATGAAGGCGGGCAAGATGGACCGGGTCCGCTCGGACGCCATTGCCCAGGTCCTGGCGGGGGCCCAGATGCTCGACGTCAATGCGGGCGTGCCGGGAATCGACGAGCCGGCCCTCCTGGCGCTGGCCATCCGGTCGGTCCAGGAGGTGGTCGACGTCCCCATCTGCATCGACTCCTCCGTGGTCGAGGCGCTGGAGGCCGCCCTGCCGGTCTATGAGGGCAAGGCGCTGGTCAACTCGGTGACGGCCGAGGATGAGCGGCTGGATCGGATCCTGCCGCTGGTCAAGAAATACGGGGCCGCGGTCATCGGCATGGCCAACAACGAAACCGGCATCACCATGGTCCCCGAGGAGAGGCTCCAGATTGCCCGGAAGATCGTGGAGCGAGCCGTCTATTACGGGATCCCGGCCGAGGACGTGATCATCGACCCGATCGCCATGACCGTGGCGGCCGATCCGCAGGCGGGGGTGATCACCCTGCGCACCATGCGGCTGATCCGCGATGTGCTGGGCAACAACATGACCTGCGGAGCCTCGAACGTGTCGTTTGGGCTGCCGGACCGGCCGATCGTCAACGCGGCGTTCCTGCCGCTGGCCATGGATGCCGGGCTGACCTGCGCCGTCACCAACGCGCTGGAGCCCGCGGTACGCAAGGCGGTCATGGCCGGCGACCTGCTGCTGGGCCACGACGAGTACGCCATGCGCTGGATCGCCGATTTTCGCGAGCAACAGAAGAAGGTGGCGGCCGTCCAGGCATGATCCAGAAGAAGCTCGAGGTCACCTATCGCCCGTTCGACAAGTCGACCCGGGTGCCATCCGGGACCACGCTCTTCAGCGCGGCTCACTGGATCGGCCTGCCCATCGACTCGACCTGCGGCGGGCGCGGCACCTGCGGCAAGTGCAAGGTGCAGGTGATCGACGGGGCCAAAGAGGTCACCATCGCGGATCGCAAGGAGCTGACCGCCGCCGAGCTGGAGGCCGGGTGGCGGTTGTCCTGCCAGGCCAAGGTGTACCAGGACACCATCTGCCTGGTGCCGCAACTGCTGCGGGTGCCGAAGGCGGCGACCATGGGCGTCAACCGCCTGGTGCTGCTCGACCCGAATGTGCGCAAGGCTTACGTCGAGCTGGCGGAGCCGAGCCTGGAAGACCAGCGCAGCGACGTCGAACGGCTGCAGGATGCGCTGACCGCGGAGGGCCACGACATGAAGGCCGACCTGGCGGTGCTGTCGACCCTGCCGACCGTGCTGCGCGCGGCCGCCTTCAAGGTCACGGCGGTGCTGGGTGGCGACCAGCTGATCGCGGTCGAGCCGGGTGACACCCGGGACCAGAGTTATGGGGTGGCCTTCGACCTGGGCACCACCACGCTGGTCGGCACCCTGATGAACCTGCGCACCGGGATGGCCGAGGCCGTGCGCTCGACCCTGAACGGCCAGGCGCCATTTGGGGCGGACGTCATCTCGCGCATCAGCCATGCCATGAACGGACCGGCGGCCATTGCCGAGCTGCAGGCGGCGGTGCTGGCCACCATGAACGGCATCCTGCGCGAGCTCTACGAGATGGCCGGCGTGTCGCGCGACCGCGTCTACGAGACGGTGATCGTGGGCAACGCCACCATGCTGCACCTGTTGCTGGGGATCGACCCGGCGCCCATCGGCGTGGTGCCCTTCACGCCGGCCTTTCGCGACCCGCTCTACCTGCCGGCCCGCGAGATCGGGCTGGAGATCCACGAGAACGGGCGCATCCAGACGCTCCCCATCCTGGGCGCGTACGTGGGGGCCGACATCGTAGGCGGCATCGTGGCCACCGGCCTGGCCCGCGAGGAGAAGCTGCGCGTGTTCGTGGACGTGGGCACCAACGGCGAGATCGCCGTCGGGTCGTCGCGCCGGCTGCTGGCCACCGCGGCGCCCGCGGGACCGGCCTTCGAGGGCAGCCAGATCAAGTGCGGCATGCGCGCCACCGAGGGAGCCATCGAGGGCGTCACGCTCACCGCCGGCCGGGTGGAGCTGCAGGTGATCGGGGGCGACGTGGCGCCCAGCGGTATTTGCGGCTCCGGGCTGGTCGACATCGTAGCCCAGCTGCGCGTGGTCGGGCTGGTGGACGCCTCGGGGAAGATGAAGAGCCGGGAGGAAGCGCCCGAACATCCGCTGTCGGATTGCCTGATCATGGTCGACGGGGTGCGCGCGTTCCTGCTGGCGGACGGCATCTATTTGACCCAGCGCGACATCCGCGAGCTGCAGTTCGCCAAGGGGTCGATCGCCACCGGGATCAAAGTCCTGATGGACATCCTGGGGGTGACGGCGGCCGACCTGGACGAGGTGCTCCTGGGCGGATCGTTCGGCTCGTACCTCAACCCGGAGAGCGCCAAGATCATCGGGCTGGTGCCCGCGGTGGACGTGGACCGCATCCTCTCGGTGGGGAACACCGCCGGCGAGGGGGCCAAGATGACCCTCCTGTCGTTCCGGGAGCGCCAGGTCGCCTTCGAGCTGCCGGCGGCGATCGAGTATGTCGAGCTATCCGGGCGCACCGACTTCAACGATTCGTTCGTCTCGGTGCTGGGGTTCCCGGAGCCGGAGGCCGTGGCATGACGCCGGTGGCGCTGCTCATCTGCGGGGCGCTGGGTCGAGAAGTGAAGGCGATCGTGGATGGGCGCGGCTGGGACGTCGACGTCTACGGCGTGCCGGCGCTGCTCCACTTTTATCCGAAGAAGATCGTGGCGGCGGTGGAGCGCCGGCTGGCCGACTTGAGCCCGCGGTATGCGCGGGTGGTGGTGGTGTACGGCGATTGCGGCACGGCGGGCGCCCTGGAGCCCGTGCTGGCCCGGTACGGTGCGGTGTCGCTGCGCGGGCCTCATTGCTACGAGATGTTCGCGGGGGCTCGCGAGTTCGAGCGGCTGACCGATGAACAGCCGGGCACGTTCTTCCTGACCGACTGGCTGGTACGCAACTTCGAGCGGGCGGTGGTGCGCGGCCTCGGACTCGATCGGTATCCCGTCTTGAAGGACACCTACTTCAGGAATTACGCTGGCGTCCTGTATCTGCAGCAGTTTCCGGATGAACGGCTTCGCGCGAAGGCGGACGAGATCGCGTCGTTTCTCGGATTGCCGCTGCAGGTTCGCCGGGTCGGGTTCGGTGAACTGGAGACACGGTTGGCCGAGCTGGTGGAGCGCCCCGCTGCCTGATGGCGCGCTATCAGGTGATGTACTGGAAGCACCTTCCATCGCAGGTCAAGGTGTGGGATGAGACGGGAGAGGTGAAGCGGATGCTGCCCGACCGGTTCATGACGGCCATCGATGCGTATGCGATGCGGGAGGGATCAACCGAGATGGACGCCTACCTGGATGGCTGGCGCTGGAGTCCGCAGGCCGAGCGCGCCGGATCGGCGGCAGACGTGGCCGATGCCCTGGTGGCGGAGCTGGACCAGGAGTATCCTCGCTCTCGCCTCATGGAAAAGCCATGAAACCAATCCTCGAGGTCGGCGCGGAGCTGGGGCTGAAGCCCTCGGAGATCATCTCCTACGGTCCGTACAAGGCCAAGGTGTCGCTGGAGGCGATCGACCGGCTGAGCGACCGGCCCGACGGGCAGCTGGTGGTGGTGACAGCCGTGACGCCGACCCGCGCGGGTGAAGGCAAAACGACCTCGTCGATCGCGTTGACCCAGGGGCTGGGCCGGATCGGCCAGAAGGTGGTGCTGGCCCTACGGCAGCCGTCCATGGGACCGCTGTTTGGGATCAAGGGCGGCGGCACCGGCGGCGGACGGTCGCAGGTGGTGCCGATGGCAGACATCAACCTGCATTTCAACGGCGACATCCACGCCGTCGAGAGCGCCCACAACCTGCTGGCGGCCGCGGTGGATGCCTCGATCTTTCACGGCAATCCGCTGGGAATCGACCCCAAGACCCTGCGCTGGCCCCGAACGATGGACATGAACGACCGATCCCTCCGGCACATCGTCACCGGGCTCGGCGGAGCGGAGCACGGCGTGCCCGAAGAGTCGAGCTTCATCATTGCCGCCGCCTCGGAGATCATGGCCATCCTGGCGCTGGCCCACGACCGGGCCGACCTGCGGGCGCGGTTGGGCCGGCTCCTGGTGGCGGAACGTCGCGATGGGTCGATCGTGACGCCCGACGACTTGCGGGTGGCGGGCGCGATGACCGTCGTGTTGAAAGATGCCCTCCTGCCAAACCTTGTGCAGACGATGGAGGGGCAGCCCGCGCTGGTACATGCGGGGCCGTTCGGCAACATCGCCCATGGGAACAACTCGCTGCTCGCCGATCGGATCGCGTTGAAGCTCGGCGACATTGTGGTCACCGAGGCTGGCTTCGGCGCCGACCT
>DASQAY010000052.1:0-3440 GCA_035635515.1 Candidatus Eiseniibacteriota bacterium
CAGCAAGCCCGCTGACAGGAAGGCCGTGCCCATCAGCCGCCCCGGCAGGAGGTGATCCAGCACCGGAGCCCCTCCCACCAGGTGCCATGGCATGGGCACGCCGGTCGGAACCCCGACCACCCGCAGCTCGGAGCCCATCGATAGGACGACGATGGTGGTGGTCAACAGCACTGCCCAGCGCACGATTCCCCGCGACCACTGGCGGCGCGCCATCCAGTAGACCAGGCCGATCAGGGGCAGCCCCAGGTAGCTGCCGTTTTCCATCGTTCCGCTGAAATGGCGGCTGAGCTCGAGGGCCGATCCGGGGGCGAAGAGCTGCCGCACGCTGGGGATAACCAGCGCCAGGACGTTGGTCACGTAGATTGAAGCTGGTTGCAGCGGGCCGTGGGCCTGCTCGGGCCCAAACAGCTGGACGCTCACCGGGTATGCCGCCAATAGGCCGAACGTCAGGGTCGCCACCGCGATAGCGGTGCCGATGTACGGGAGGCGGGCCGCCACCTGGCCACGATGCATCGCCACCAGGAAGACGATGCCGAGCACCGCGGTCACGGCGCAGATCACAAGGACCTCCTCGCCGACCAGCAGTTGGGCCGCGCCCAGGGCGCCCAGCGCGACGCCAATCACGACGGCGCGCCGGCGCTGACGGATGAGGATCTCGTCGAGCGTCATGAAGATGAGCGGGACCAGTGCGGCGAAGGCCAGCTGCGGGTGGCCCAGCGACTGGCTCATCACGTAAGGCGAGAAGCCAAAGACAGCCCCACCCACCAGCGCCGCCCCCCAGTGCCTGACGTAGCGCCGCAGGGCCAGGAAGGCGGTCCAGGCCGACAGCGCTGGGCCCAACGTGGTCAGCAGGTTGAGGGCGATCACCGGGCTGGCCAGCACCGTGACCGGCGAGAGCAGCACCGCCAGCAGCGGGATCGAGGTGTTCCACATCAGGTTCACGCCGCCCGGATAGGCGATGTAGTCGGAAAGGAGCAGCGACTGGCCGTGGGCGATGGCAAACGGATACCAGCCCAGGAACCAGAGGAATTCCGGGAGGTCCAGTGGGTTGCCGACGGCGACCGAAGCCGGCGACCGCCAAGCCGCCGCGCACACGAGGCATGCCAGCGCCGTGTACCCCAGCAAGCCTAGCGCCGCGTGATTCGAGACCAGCCGCGCGCCGATGCCGGCGGCCCTGGGCGCTTCCCTAGAAGGCGGTTGAGCGAGCTGGCGGCTGGGCAGCATGATTGACCGAATAACGGTCGATCTGCGCCAAAGCTGCCGGGACATCCCACCAGACGTCGACCCCGTCGCCCGCCGACGGCGCCCGCCCCAGGACCGCGCTCAGCAGCACCACCGCCTCTACCCGATGCGGCATCGGGCCGACCACCACGGCCTCCACATTCCAGCGGCGCAGGTCGGCACGGATTTCGCGGGCGACGCTCGCGTCTACGGCCACCAGCGGGACGCTGCCGTCGGCCAGCCGGACCAGGGCGAACTCGGTCGCCGAGGGCGGCGGGTAGAGTGGGTATGGACTCGGAACGAAGGCCTCCCCTTCGGGCATCCGAAACCACATGGCGGCTTCCGCCTGCCAGTACATCGCGTCGGCCGACCCCACCACCGCGAAGGGCGCCACCAGGATCACGCTGCCTTCCGGCAGCGTGTGCAGGTCCGAGGGTCGGCTGAAGAATCCCGGCGTGGCGATGGGCGACGTCAGCAGCGGGACCGCCGGACAGAGGGCCGCCACACTCAGCCCGACGGCCATCGCCCCCGCCAGCCGCGGCCGCCATCCCGGGGTGGCCAGGGTGGCGTCGACGAAGACCGCGACCAGCAGCCCGACCAGCAAGAACACCACCAGGGTGAGGCGGACGGGGAGGATCTCATGCACGAGGGGGATGGCGCTGGTCAGCCCCCAGGGGAGTGGGATCCGCGTGTCCCCTCCGGCCACGTGCAGGGTATCGCCCAGCGAGAGCAGCGCGACGGCTCCACCCGCAATGGCCGCCCACCGAACGACCGGAAGCCGCCAGCTGCGGCGAACCAGCAGGGCCAGCAGCGCGATCAGCGGAACCCCGAGGTAGGCCGTCCGCTCTGATCCGTATCCCGCCAGGTGATCGGAGATGTTGGTGACCGCCGCCGGTGCAATCAGTTGTACGCGGGTCGGCAGGAGGAGATTCAGCAGGTCAGTCACGTAGTAGTTCGACGGCTGGAGCGGCCCATGGACCCGCTGTGGACCGAGGAACTGAACGCCCAGCGGCAGGGCCGCCGCCGCCAGGAAGACAACAGCCGCCAACCCTAGTACCGGGAGGGCCGGTTGCAGGCGCGACCACGCGGCCTGGCGATGGAGAAGGCCCGCCGTCACCAGCCCAACCGCGGCGGCCACGGCCACGATGGCCAGCACCTCTTCACCGGTCATCAGCTGGGCGGCCCCCAGGGCACCCAGGGCGACGCCGAGCCAAAGACTCCGCCGCTGCCTGACCAACACCTCATCCAGGAGCAGCAGTGCCAGCGGGGGCGCCCAGGCCATGGTCAGGTGCACATGGCCAAGGGACTGGCTGACCATGAAGGGCGAGAAGGCATAGAGGGCCCCACCGACGAACGCGGCCAGCCGGCTCTGCACATACCGCGTCAGTGCCAGGTAGGCACACCAGCCCGAGAGGGCGGGGCCGAGGGTGGCGAGCAGGTTGTACGCCACAATCGGACCGGCGCTCAAGGTCACCGGCGCCACCAGCAGGCTGGGCAGCGCAATCGAGGTGTTCCACATCAGGTTGACACCGTCCGGGTAGTCCAGGTGAGCAGTGAGCAGCGGGTTCCACCCATGGGCAATCGCGTGCGGGAACCACCGGATGAACCAGCTGAAGAAGAAGGGGTCACCGCCGCCTCGGCCAACGGTTCGTTGTCCCGGTGGCAGCCAGAGCGGCAGGAAGAGCAGGATGGCCAGCAACAGGTAGGCCGCCAACGCGGCAGCCCAGGGAGGAACCGGGCGCCCGAGCGATCTCACTCCTGCTGCAACGCGGGCAGGCGTGCGGGTTGGCATCTCCTCTAGCCGGCTTGGGCTATTTCGTTTCGAGGTTGGGCGACGCCAGCCGGTAGGGGGAGTCTGATGGGTAGCCAGCCAAAGACCAGGATCAGCAAGGGGAGCGGCGTGAAGAGGAGGAGGCTGGCCAGGTACCCGGTCAGTCCCAGCGCGCGTTCAAACGGCCGCCATCCAGATCGGAGTGAGAGCCAGGCAGCCGGCAGCAGCATAGCGAGGTCCTGCGCGTGCACGAAGGGCGTCACCAGTAAGGACGCCGTGATGCCGGCCGCGACCGGGAACTCCGGTCCGCCAGCCCGCCGGCGCCAGCAGACCGCCAGCATGATCACCGTCACGGCCAGCTGGGCCGCGTGCGCCGGCAGACCCTGGCCGAGCCATCCCGCGAGGGTCAGCCGGACGGGGACCACGAAGCTATCCAGGGACTGCGTCG
>DASQAY010000053.1:0-8326 GCA_035635515.1 Candidatus Eiseniibacteriota bacterium
GGCCTACCATGCGATGAGCTCGGACCGCCCCTATCGCCCTGCCCAGTCGCAGGATGAAATCCTGGCGGAACTCCAGGAGCAGGCCGGCAAGCAGTTTGACCCCCGCGTGGTGGACGCCCTCGCGGTGGTGGTGCGAGCAGGTGAGGTGGAAGCCATCCGCCCCCGCTCACCGGTCGACGGCCAGGGCTCGACCCCCCGCGAGTGGGTCCAGCAGCTCCAGACCCTGGAGGGGCTGGGCAACCGTCTGGGGAGCGAGGAGAGCGTCGAGCATATCTGCCGCGCCGTGGCCGAAACGGTCGTGGCCATAATTCCGCACGATCAGGCCGGCATCCTGCTCCTGCGGGCGGAGGACCAGCGGCTGGTGCCCACCTACCTCAGCCGGTCGGCGCGCGCGGAGTCGGCAGAGATGCCGGCCGTGCAGGAGATCGCGGTCGGCGAAGGCATCGCCGGTTCGGTGGCCGAGACCAAACGGGGGATCGTCGTCGGCGACGCCAACCGGCATCCGAAAGCCAGCCTGGCCCGCAAGGTGAACGAATCCATGCTGGCGGCCCCGGTCGTGTTCAAGGAGGAACTGCTGGGCGTGGCCGTGGTGTCCAAGCTAGGCCTCAACCAGTACACCGGGGACCACTTGAGGCTGTTGACCATCCTGGCCAATCAGCTGGGCGCTTCCCTGGCCAACGCTCGCATGATCGAGCGACTGGGCCAGGCCCGGGGGCCGCAGCAGTCGGCCGCCTAGCCCGGTGGATTCGGGCTCAGCCCGGACCTATCGGGCCCGGTTCCCTAGCCCTCGACCCGGTAAAGGACGTACTCGCGATCTCGGATCAGCCGCTTGAGGCCTTCGGGCGTGGTGGCGCCCCACATCCCCCAGCGCTCCACGATCAGGGGGGCCACCACATCCACTTCAGCCTGGGGCACCACATGAACACGGCCCTCGGCGGAGGCTGCCTCTCCAGGAACCGTGAGGCGCACCCAAGAATCGGCCCGCCAACGGACCGCCTTCACCGAGAACGCAGAGGTGAACAGGTACACCACACCCGGCGGGCTGAGCACGAACCACGCCCGGACCGTGCCTTCCCGGGGCCCGTCTCGGGAAGTAACCAGGACGGTGTCTGCCTGCCCCAGGCGCGCCAGGAAGTCGGTCGGGAGGGGGGTCGGCTCAGCCGGCGGCGGCTGACTCAGCGGCGGACGCCTGGACCTTCGGGCGGCGGAGGCGCCGGCCCTTGCCGGCCGCCAGGGGCTTGCCCAGCAGGTCCCGCCCGGAGGCTACCTGGTTCTCGATCAGGCGGCGGATGATCCAGGAGGCGGTCAGCCCGTATTGGCGCCGGTGCGCCTTCAGGAACTCCTGCTGGGCCCGGTCGAGCTGGAGGGTAATCCGCGGCCCCCGCCCATTTCGCTCTGCCGTTGATGCCATATTGTGCCCCTGGATGCCAAATTCTGTCGGTTGTCATATCATAGCAACAGACCATTTCGCGGCCGGCCCGCCACTTGAGTGTGGCCTGGGCGCCGAGTGGGTAGACCATGTCCGTGGCCAAAGTCCTGATCCGCCCCCCCGAGAATGAGCTCGCCCGGCGAGCTGAATCCTTGATCGTGACGGGCAAGGAACAGGGCTTCCTGCGCCCGGATGCCATCGTCGAAGCCTTCCCGCTGACCGGCGACAATGCCGATGACTTCTTCCGGGTGGCCGCGGTGTTCCGCGAGATGGGCATCACGGTGGGCGAGGACGAGGAAGAGGAGGCCGACGACGAGCTCCAGGATGAGGCGGAAGGCCTCGACGCCGCCGTCCTCGATGACCCGGTCCGGATGTACCTCAAGGAGATCGGCCGGGTAAGCCTGCTGACCAAGGCACAGGAAGTTGAGCTGGCTCAGGCGATGGAGGGTGGGTCGGACGAGGCCCGCCGCCACCTGACGGAGGCCAACCTTCGGCTGGTGGTGTCGGTCGCTAAGAAGTATTTGAACCGGGGCCTGCCCCTGCTGGACCTGATCCAGGAGGGCAACCTCGGCTTGATACGGGCCGTCGAGAAGTTCGACTGGCGGCGCGGATTCAAGTTCTCGACCTATGCCACCTGGTGGATCCGGCAGGCGATCACCCGCGCCATCGCCGACAAGTCGCGCACCATTCGCATCCCGGTGCACATCGCGGACACCATGAACCAGCTGGTCCGGACGTCGCGCAACCTGGTGCAGGAGCTTGGCCGGGAGCCGACCGAGGCGGAGGTCGCCGCCGCCATGGGCCTGCCCGAGGACAAGGTCCGAGATCTGATGAAGGTGGCCCGGGAGCCCGTCTCCTTGGAGAGCCCGATTGGCGAGGAAGAGGACTCGCGGCTGGCGGACGTGGTGGAGGACCGGGATGCCGTGGCTCCCTCGGAGGCGGCCAGCGCCACCGTGCTGCGGGACGAGATGGAGGATGTGCTGGGCACGCTGACTCCGCGGGAGCGACGCGTGATCCAGCTACGCTTCGGCCTGATCGACGATCAGCCCCGCACCCTGGAAGAGGTGGGGAAGCGCTTCGGCCTGACCCGGGAGCGGATCCGGCAGATCGAGGCCAGCGCGCTGCGCAAGCTGCGCCATCCCAGCCGGTCGAACATCCTGCGCGGCCACCTCGAGCAAGCGGTCTAACACCGCTGCGCTGCACCCTCCCCGGCCCCTCCCTGACGGGAGGGGACGATGAACTTCCTCTCGCCTGAGGGGAGGGGAAAAGCCTAGGCGCCGGCAGCCATCGACGCGGCGCGACGTCTTGCAGACGCCACCCCGAGCGCCAGGATGGCGCCCACGCCAGACACGGCGATCACGACTGCCATCGGAAAGGCCGTCGTGATCCCCGCGACGCCAACCAGCGGCGCGCCGACGGCCGCGATCCCGCTCTGGATGACGCCCAGCAACGCTGACCCTGTACCGGCCGCTTCGGGATGTCTCGAGAGGGCGAGCGCGACCGCGTTCGGCACCACGAAACCGATGCTCGAGACCAGCACAAACAGGGGCGGCAGGAGCGCCGCGAGACCCAGCCCGCCACTGAGGATCACCGCCAGCAGCGCCAGTCCTGCGCCCGCCGTGACCGTGATGCCGGCCGTGAGGAGTCTGGCTGGAGGAATTCGACTGACCAGGCTGCCGTTGATCTGGCTGGTGATCACGAAGCCGAGGGCGTTGACGCCGAAGATCAGGCTGAATGTCTGGGCTGAGACGTGGTAGATCCCTTGCAACACAAACGGCGACCCCGCGATATAGGCGAACATTGCCCCGAACGCCAGCCCGCCCGCCGCGGCATAGCCGACGAACTCGGTGTCGGCGGCCAACCTGCGGAACGTCTGGGTGGTATCGCTCAAGCTGCCGATCCGCCGGCGCGCCGGGGGCAACGTCTCCGGGAGTCCCCGGGCGGCCCCGAGCCAGAGGAGCGCCGTGATCATGGCGAGCACCACAAAAATGCCGTGCCATGACGTGAACCGCAGCAGTTGCGCGCCGAGGACCGGCGCCAGGATGGGGGCCAGACCCATGACCAGGATCAACCGGGAGAAGTAGCGGGCGGCAGCTGAGCCCGAGTACAGGTCACGCACGATGGCGCGGGCGATCACAATGCCGGCCGCGCCGGCCAGACCCTGCAGCAACCGCAAGGCCACCAGGATTGTCGCCGCCGGAGCCAGCGCGCACAGCAACGACGCGATCACGTATCCGGCTACGCCGATGAGCAGGGGCCGGCGTCGCCCTAACGCATCGCTGAGCGGACCGGCGATCACCTGACCGATGGCCAGGCCGATCAGGCACGCCGTCAGCGTCAGCTGAATCATCGACTCGCTGGCAGCCAGGTCCCTGCCGATGGCGGGGAGCGCTGGCAGGTACATGTCGATGGAGAGCGGCCCAAAAGCCGTCAGCCCGCCCAGCAGGACGAACAGGCGTGCCCGTCCGAGGGCGGTCATGGAATCGGAGAGTGCCACTAGACGTTAGAACCGGCCGATCTGGAAATTGATTCCGGTCGACTCAAAGCCGGCCGTAGACGGGAATGACGGCGCCAGTGACCGCCTGCGCGTCGTCGCTGCACAGGAACGCGATGACGGCGGCGATGGACTCGGGCGCTACGGCTTTGGCCAGGAGCTTGGCCGGGAGCTCGCGACGATTGGTTGGGGTGTCGATCAATGCCGGGACGACGGCGTTGACCCGAACGCCAGTGTCCTTGAGTTCTTCGGCCAGGACGTCGGTGAGCTTGACCACGGCTGCCTTGGCGATGGAATAGGCGGCGGCCCCGCGCTCGGTCCGGAGGCCGGAACGCGACGAGACATTCACGATGGCCCCACCGCCGGCGTTCACCATCCTGACGGCCGCGGCCCGAGATGACAGCCAGGCCGTGGTCAGGTTGAGGTCCAACATGAACCGGTAGTCCTCCGGCGACGTGTCGACCACCGTGCCGCCGCGATAGCCACCGGTGGCGTTCACGACCCAACGAGGGACCGTCCCGGCCTTTTCCAGGCGCCCCCACATCGCGTCGACCTCTTCTGGGCGGGTCAGGTCCGCCACTTCGGGCCTGACCCCGCTGAGCTTGGCCAGCTCATCGTGCGAACGAGCCACCGCGATGACCTGGTCACCGCGCCCGAGGAAGGCCGCGACCAGGGCGGGGCCCAGACCGCCGGTCGCGCCGCACACCATGGCGATACTCATCTGGCTTCGGTCATCTCGCGGTTTGCTTGTTGATGGTCGCGCCGACGATACTCCACATATCCGGAGGTGATAATGATCTCACTTGGGCTCCTGATTCTTCGCCTGGTGGTGGGCCTGACCCTGGCCGCCCACGGCGCCCAGAAACTGCTGGGCTGGTTTGGCGGCGGGGGGATCACCGGGACCCGCGGCTTTGTGACCCGGCTGCAGTTTCGGCCGACCGAGCTATGGACCTGGGCGGTCATCCTCGGCGAGTTCGGAGGCGGGCTCCTGATGGCGCTCGGCTTGCTGAGCCCGGTCGGCAGCTTTGGAGTCATGGGAGCCATGGCCATCGCCATCTGGGTCGTGCATAGGCCGAAGGGCTTCTTTAACGGGAAGGGCGGGATTGAGTTCCCGCTTCAGCTCGCTGCGGTCGCTCTGGTGCTCAGCCTCACGGGGCCTGGCCGTTACTCATTGGATAGCTTGCTCGGCATTTCGCTACCGGAACCGGTGACATGGATCGTTCTCGCAATCGGGCTCGTCATCGGCGTCGCGGCCGCACTCGTGAGTCGGCGGCAGAGAACGCCCCAGAGCGCGGCGCCCGCCGCTGGGGCGGGCAGCTAGAAAGGTCCGCGAAGATTGTCGATCTCTCTACTGCCGTGTTGGTCTTCTGCTCACGAGACACCCCCACCCCCTACCCTCCCCGCAACGGGGAGGGAGAGTTTAGGAGACGATGAGGGCGCCTTGCCAGGGGCCAAGGGTAAGCGTGCCGTGAACGGTCTCACTCTCGCGCGGGCGGTCGGTCGCGACACGGACGACGCCGTCGACACCGTGCACCCGGGCCTCGGCGTCCGAAAGGTTGAGCGCGATGGTGGTGCCTGCGCCTCGGCGCCAGGCCCATACGCCCGGTGGCGCCGGCAGGGAGCCGTAGCGTCCGCTGCGTAGGTCGGACGATGTCCGGCGGAGGGCGATCAGGTCGCGCACGAAAGAGAGGACCGATCCCGGGTCGCGACGCTGTCCCGCCACGTTGACCGCCTTCACATCACCGAGCGGTTGCCAGGTCCGCGCCGTCGCGCTAGTGAAGCCGGCTCCCGGTTCCGATGTCCATGGCATCGGGGTGCGCTCCGGATCGCGGCTTCGACCGTTGCCGGCACCCGCCCAATCCTTGATGTCCGCGAGGGCGATCGGCGTGTCGCGCATCCCGATCTCGTCGCCGTAATAGAGAAAGGGCGTGCCCCGCAGCGTGAGCAGGACCAGCAGCCCGCAGCGGATCTTGGCCTCGTCGCCATCGCACCAGCGGGTCGGAAACCGCGAAATGTCATGGTTGGAGCCCGTGAAGACCGGCCAGGCGGACGTCGGGAGGGCTGTCTCGGTTGCCTCGATCACGCCGCGCAGAGCACTTGTGTGGAACGGCGCTTCGGAGAAGGCAAAATTGAAGGCCAGGTGGAGCTCGTCGTCGGTTCCGTAGTAGCGTGCCAGATCGGCCACCTGCGGCACGCCTGTCTCGCCAATGAGAATCGGCGGTGGGGCATATCCGTTGGCCAAGCGTCGCCAGCGCTGGAAAACCTCATGCACTTCCGGCCGGTTGGCGTTGAAGGTCATGGGCGGGCCCTCGAGGGGGACGGGAGGGTTGTCCCGCAGCTGGCGATCCTTGACGATCGCATTCGCGACATCGATCCGAAAGCCGGCCACGCCCCGGTCGAACCAGAAGCGAAGAATATCGTCGAAGGCGTCGCGCACGTCGGGGTTCCACCAGTTGAGATCGGGTTGCTGGGGCAAGAACTGGTGCAGGTAATACTGGCCCGTCCTGTCGTCGAGGCTCCAGGCAGGGCCGCCAAACGCGCTCAACCAGTTGTTGGGCAGCCCGCCATCCGGCCTGGGATCGGCCCAGACATACCAGTCTCGGTGGCGCGCGTGGCGTGATGCCCGGGCATCGAGGAACCAGGGATGCTGGTCGCTCGTATGGTTGGGCACCAGGTCCAGAATGACCCGGATCCCGCGCCGGCCCGCTTCGGCGATAAGCTCGTCCGCGATGCCCAGGTCGCCCAGGACCGGTTGGACCTGGCGATAATCGGCCACGTCGTAGCCAAAGTCCTTGTCCGGCGAGACCGTGATCGGGTTCAGCCAGATCCCGTCGATGCCCAGCCACTGGAGGTAGTCAAGGTGGGCGATCACGCCGCGCAGGTCGCCGATCCCATCCCCGTTCGAGTCGGCGAATGAGCGCGTGTAGATCTGGTAGAGGACGCCCTCGCGCCACCAGGCGGCGGGATCAGCCATCCGATGGGCCAGGCTGCCAGCCAGTTCGCGCCGCCCACTCCTCGGCCGCCACCATGATGAGGTCGGTGACCGGATCCTTGATGTCCGCGTAGATGCCGGAGTCAAGGGACAGTTCGGCAAGCCGGCGCTTGAGCGTGGCGTACGAGGTCGCCGCCTCCGCGTGCGCCCGCAGGTAATCGCGAAAGAGCAAGGGGTAGCGTTGATTGGGCCGCCCGTCGACCCGCAGGTGCAGGTTCAGCCGGCGCTGCCCAGGAGCCTCGACCATCAACCGTTTGGCCCAGTCGGCCGCCGGGCCGTCCCGTCCAGGCGGACGATGATCGCGGTCAATCGTGAGCGGCACGAAGCCGGCCGCCCGCAGGGGCTCGACCAGAGCCGCTTCCGGCTCCAGCAGCGCCGCCACGGAGACCTGCACGTCGATCACGTCCTTGGCCGCCAATCCGGGGACCGCCGTGGAGCCGATGTGGTCGATCCGGCGGAGGAGTGGCCCCAGGACCCGACGAATGTCGACCGCGATGGCATCGAATTCGCGAGGCCACTCGGGGTCGTAGGGGACGATCCGGGCCAGGGCCATCCGGAATAAAGTACTGGACACGCAGAGTTCTGGGGAACATGAAGGCTGTTTGGAACGACGTCACCTTAGCCGAAAGCGATGCCACTATTGAAGTGGAGGGAAACCAATACTTTCCGCCCGACGCAATCAAGCACCAGTACCTCCAGGAGACTCCGACCCACACCACGTGCGCCTGGAAGGGGCTGGCCAGTTACTACACCGTCACCGTCGATGGCAAGGCCAACCCGGATGCGGCGTGGTTCTACCCGGATCCCAAGCCGGCCGCCGCCGAGATCAAGGACTATGTCGCCTTCTGGAAGGGCGTTCGGGTCGAGCGCTAGGCTGCGGGGATGATTGAGTACCGGGTGTCGCCGACCCGCGCGAAGGCGCAACTGGACAACGGCGAGGCCATTGCGCTTGACGTGACCAGCTCCCTCGTCTATCCGGCCGTCAACGGCCGGATCCCAGGCGCCATTCGCGTCCCGCCCGAGCCTATCCTCCGTGGCATGGCCCGCCGAGCGCCGGTTTCAGATGTGATGGCGCACTTCCCCGCGCTGCCCGATGGGCGGGCGATTCTCGCCTACTGCACCTGACCCGACGAGGGAACCAGCGCCCGTGTGGCGCAATTCTTGCGGCGGCAGGGCCGAGACGCGTGGGCGCTGCAGGGCGGCCTGGCAGCCTGGCGCACAGCCGGCTACCCGATGGAGCCAAAGGCGGTGACTGCTCCATTACCAGCGCACGACGCCGATTGCCCCGACTGTGATCAGCCCGTGGAAAGCCACCAGCTGATAGCGACTTAGCCGAGCAGCGGAGGTACCCCTCCCCGACCCTCCCCACAGGGGAGGGGACAAGAGTCTAGTAGTTGTACTTGGCCGCGCT
>DASQAY010000054.1:0-2845 GCA_035635515.1 Candidatus Eiseniibacteriota bacterium
GCCGCCCACCAGTCCTGCTCGGTTTGGGTGAAGTCCGGGGCCAGGTCGGGGTGTTGCTCGAAGGCCATGACCCGCGACAGCGACTCTCCGTTCGTGTGCGCGCAGTCCCATCCGGCATTCTGCGCCGCCTGAAATACCTCCGCCACCTCGGCCACCAGGAACCCGGCTGCCCGGGCCGGGTCGGACGCGATGTGGATGTCGGTGCCGGCGCACGAAAAGTGGTACGCGCCGCCCGCGTCCGGGTCGACGTAGACCTGCATGGGAAGGCCTGGCGGCACAATGTCCTGGAACCAGCCGGCCACGGCTCCGTAGTCGGCTTCGGCAACCCGCAGCATCGCCGCAGCCGCCGCGTCCCCATCGGACGTGCCGTCGGAGAAGATCGCGAAGTGGTCCGTGTGCCCGGCCAGGATCTCGCCCACCAGCGCCATATGCTGGTCGCGGTGCCGCTCCAGGGCCTCCGGAGCCATGAGTCTGCCGGGAGGGAGGAAAATACGAGGAGGGCGGCGGCCGAAGAGACGGTCCAACATCGAGGCCGATCATACAGAGAGGAGGATTGGGATGGCGACCACGACGGCAACGAAGGTGTCACTCCCGTACACGGGTGATCCAGCCGCCGATCAACTGCTGGCGGAGGACCCGCTGGCGCTGGTGATCGGGCTGGCGCTGGACCAGCAGGTGCCGGTGCAGAAGGCGTTTCGCGGCCCGTATGACCTGCGGCAGCGGCTCGGCCACCTGGATCCCGGTCGCATCGCCCGGATGGACGCGGGCAAGCTAGAGACGGTCTTCCAGCAACGGCCTGCCATCCATCGTTTTCCAGCCGCCATGGCGCGCCGCGTCCAGGAATTGTGTGCCGTCATCGTGCGCGAGTATCAGGGCGACGCTCAGCGGATCTGGGAAGGGGCGCCCGACGCTGCTACCGTATCCAAACGCCTGGCCGCCTTACCCGGGTTCGGCGAGATGAAGGTCCGCACCATGATGGCCATCCTGCCCAAGCGGCTGGGTGTTAGGCCACGCGGCTGGGAGGCGCTGGTCCCGCGCCATCCCACGCTGGGTGACGTGGACACCCCGGCGGCGCTGGCCAACTACCAGCAGCAGAAGCGGCTGCATAAGGCCGCGGTTCGAGCCGCCGAGTCGAAGAAGACGACGCGCTAGGTGAGATCCTCTCCCCTGCGCTTCCCCAGGAGCCGCGGAGATTTCAGGGGGACGGAGCCCTAGCCGGCCTGAACCCCGGCCTTGAGCGTGGCCAGCAGCGTGATCTGGGTCGCGCTCAGGGCCTTCGAGACGGGGCAATTCTGCTTCGCGTCCTCCGCGATCTTCTTGAAGGTCGCCTCGTCGATACCGGGCACGGCCCCTTCGGTCTTGAGCTCGATCTTCTGGATGCTGAACGCTCCGGCCTGGCCACCGAAATGGACGATGGCATCGGTGCTGATCTCCTTCGGCACGTGGCCCGCCTTGCTCAGCGCGTTGGCGAAGGCCATGCTGAAGCAGCCGGCTTCTGCCGCGCCAATGAGCTCCTCGGGATTGGTGCCAGGCCCGCTCTCGAACCGGCTGGCGAAGCTGTAGGTGCCCTTGAAGGCACCGCTGCCGAGCTCCATCGTTCCGCTGCCGTCTCGAAGATTGCCCTGCCAGCGGGCATGCGCCGTGCGCTCAGGCATATTCCTTCCTCCTACGCGAAGTGGCCGACTCGTCTACCGCCATCCTAGTGGTCCGAGAAGGGAGGGAGAGGCAGTGCGCGAGTCGGCGCGGCGGCCATTCCCTCTTCCCCTAACGCGACACGGGCCGGAATCGTATCAAACCTTTTCCTGCTGGCGCCCCGCCCCTACCCCTCCCCCTGGGGGAGGGGACAGTCAGGGCCGCAGGGTGAGGGGAAACCTGGGCTGGCCTTCCTAGTGAGGAGTGTCGGCTAGGGCCTGACGCCGACCATCTTCTTGGCGGCGGCGACGATATGCCGCGCCGAGATCTCGGCCGCGTCCATCAACTCCTGGGGCTTTCCGGACCCGGGCAATGCGCGCACCGCCAGGTGCACCAGCTTCGGGTGCTGCTCGTCGGCGGCCATCGCCTCCAGCACCGCGGCGGCCAGACCACCCTCGGCGTAGTGGTCCTCTACCACCACGAAGTGCCCGTCGGTCACGCGCGCCGCCTCCCGCAGCGTCTTCCGGTCGACGGGCTTCACCGAGTACAGGTCGATGACGCGGACCTTGATGCCTTCCGCCGCCAACTCCCTGGCAGCCTCCAGGCAGTTATGCAGCGTCACGCCGGCTCCGATCAGCGCCACCCGATCGTCGTCACTACTCAGGATTACCTTGGATCCGCCCACCGGGAATCGCTCGTCGGCGCCATAAAGCACGGGGTAGGCGCCCCGGGTGGTGCGCATGTAGACGATGCCCTGCCGGTCGACCATCTCCTTGACCAGGTGCACCGCCGAGGTGGCGTCGGATGGGTAGAGGACGGTCGACCCTTCGATGGCCCGCATGGCCGCCAGGTCCTCCAGCGCCATCTGGGACGGCCCATCCTGGCCGATCTCGACCCCCGCGTGCGAACCCGATAGGCGGACGTTGGCCCGCGAGATGGCCGCCATCCGGATGAAGTCGTAGGCGCGGCTGAAGAAGGCGGCGAAGGTGGAGGCGAAGGGGACATAGTGGCGGACGCTCATCCCCACGGCGGTCGCCACCAGCTGCTGCTCCGAGATGTACATCTCAAAAAAGCGATCCGGATAGGCCTTCTTGAACTCGTCGGCATGGGTGGAGTTGCTGACCTCGCCGTCCATGGCCACCACGTCGGGGCGCGCGCCCAGGGCCTTCAACGCGTCGCCGTAGGCCTTTCGGGTGGCGACCTTGGCGCCCTT
>DASQAY010000055.1:0-8585 GCA_035635515.1 Candidatus Eiseniibacteriota bacterium
AGGGGGATCCGAGGCTGAGATGACCACCGTGACCCTCCGCAAGGGGGAAGTGAGATCGGAGGATGAGCACCGCACGCTTACCCTCCCGGCAGGGAGGGGCTGGGGTCGCCCGACTCAGACCGGGAATACTCCGTGCTTGCGGTTGACCCGGGACCGCGTCTTGGTAGCGTACAGGGCGAAGCGGGCGGCCAGCTCCTTGCGCAAGTCCGAAGGGGCGACCACCGCATCGATGATCAGGTCCGACGCCAGGCGATAGAGGTCCACGTCCTCCCGGTACTCGGCCTGCAGCTGCTCCACGTAGGCGGCCCGCTCGGCCTCCGGCCGCTCCTGGATCTTGTTGTAGAAGACGGCGTTCACCGCCGCCGAGGGTCCCATCACCGCGATCATGGCGGTGGGCAGCGCCAGGGTGGCATCGGCGTCGAAGGCCGGACCGGCCATGGCGTAGAGGCCGGCCCCGTACGCCTTACGCACGATCACGGAGATCTTGGGCACGGTGGCCTCCGAGACCGCGGCGATCATCTTGGCGCCGTGGCGGATGATGCCCTGCCGCTCCACCTTGGTCCCGATCATGAACCCGGGGACGTCGGCCAGGAAGAGCAGCGGGATGTTGAAGGCATCGCAGAGCCAGATGAAGCGGGCGCCCTTGTCGGCCGAGTCGACGAACAGGATCCCGCCCTTTTGCATGGACTGATTGGCGACGACGCCGATGGGCCGACCATCGATCCGGGCCAGTCCGCAGATCAACTCGCGCGCGTACAGCTTCTTGACCTCGAAAAAGCTGCCCGCGTCGATCAGGCCATCGATCAGGTGCTGCATATTGAAGGGCACGCCCTCATCGTCGGGGACGAGTCCCTCCAGCGGGACGGGCGGTGCCGGGTCGGCGGCCCGCTGCATCAGCGGCATATCCTGGCAGTTCTGCGGGAAGTAGGCGAGGTATCGGCGCCCCAGCTCGATCGCCTCTTCCTCGGTCCCCACCAGAACGTCGCCGCAGCCGCTCTCGGTGCAGTGCATGCGGGCGCCGCCCATCTCCTCCAGGGTCACCTTCTCGCCGATCACCATCTCCGCCATCCGGGGCGAGCCCAGGTACATGCTGGCGTGGCCCTCGACCATGATGGTCAGGTCGCAGAAGGCCGGGATGTAGGCGCCGCCGGCCGCCGATGGACCAAAGAGCAGGCAGATCTGGGGGACCTGTCCCGACAGCTGGACCTCGTTGAAGAAGATGCGGCCGGCGTGGCGGCGACCCGGGAACATCTGCACCTGGTCGGTGATGCGCGCGCCGGCGGAGTCGACCAGGTAGAAGATGGGGACTCGCAGCCGCTCCGCGGTCTCCTGGATCCGGACGATCTTCTCCACCGTGCGGGGGCCCCACGAGCCGGCCTTGACGGTCGGGTCGTTGGCCATCACGCAGACGGTCCGCCCGCCGATGCGGCCGACCACGGTCACCACCCCATCGGCCCCGTATCCTGGCTCCTCGCTGTGCGCCAGCAGCCCATCTTCGACCTCGAAGCCGCCGTCCAGCAGCAGCTCGAGCCGGCGGCGCACCGGGAGCTTGCCCTCCTGCTTGAGCTTCTCGCCATAGCGGGCGGACCCACCCGCCCGGGCTGCCGCCGTCTTGGCCGGCAAATCGGCCGCGGCGTCCTTGGGCGGCTTCGGTTCGGCGGCGCTCATCAGGGTTGGTGCCATTGTAGAAGCCCGCTTGACGCTGCCTACAATGGCCTCGATGGAGGATGTGGTCATTGTCGCCGCCGCCCGAACGCCCTTTGGCAAGCTCGGCGGTGGCCTCTCCTCCCTGACCGCGCCCGAGCTGGGCGCGACGGTCATCCGCGAAGTCCTGCAGCGGGCCAAGGTCGACGGCGCGCAGGTGCAGCAGGTGATCATGGGCACCGTCCTGACCGCCGGCATGGGACAGATCCCCGCCCGCCAGGCGGCCTTGAAGGCCGGCTTGCCGACCAGCGTCCCGGCGATGACGGTGAACAAGGTGTGCGCGTCCTCGCTCAAGGCCGTCAACCTGGGTGCGCTGCTCATCCGCGCCGGGGAAGCGGAGGTGGTGGTGGCCGGTGGCATGGAGAGCATGAGCCGCGCTCCGTATCTCCTGGATCAGGCCCGCTTCGGCTACCGGATGGGGGACGCGACCCTGATCGACAGCATGGTCCACGATGGACTGCGGGACCCGGCCAACGGCTGCCACATGATCGTCGAGGCCTCCAATGTGGCGAAGGAGTTCGAGGTCTCGCGCGAGCGCCAGGACGAATATGCCCTGAAGAGCCAGCAACGCTATGCGGCCGCCCTCAAGGCTGGCAAGTTTGCGAATGAAGTGATCCCGGTCGCGGTCCCCCAGCCGAAGGGCGCGACACTGACCGTTGCCGCCGACGAGCAGCCACGGCCCGATACCACCCTCGAAGCGTTGGCCAGGCTCAAGCCGGCCATGCAGGCGGATGGCACGGTGACGGCGGGGAACGCCCCCAGCGTCAACGACGGCGCCTCGGCGGTGCTGCTGATGAGCCGCAAAGAAGCGGAGCGGCGCGACCTGCCGGTGCTTGCCAAGTGGCTGGCCTACGGGGAATCAGCGGCCGACACGCCGTACCTGGCCACGGTGCCGGCGTCGGCGGCCCAGGCGGCGCTGCGCAAGCTCGGCCTGCGGGTGGCCGACGTGGAACTGTTCGAGATCAACGAGGCCTTCTCCGCGGTAGCGTGCACCGCCATGGACCTGCTCGGTGTCGACGAGGACCGCGTGAACGTGGACGGCGGCGCCATCGCCGTCGGCCATCCGATCGGGGCCTCGGGGGCGCGCATCCTGATGCACCTCGTCTACGAGCTGCGCCGGCGGGGCGGTGGCTACGGGGCGGCCGGCATCTGCTCCGGCATGGCGCAGGGAGAGGCGACCATCGTGCGCGTCGACGGTCGCGCCGCGTGAACCTGACGCTGAGTCCCGAGCACGAGGAGATCCGCCGGCTGGTTCGCAACTTCGCGGAGCGCGAGGTCAAGCCCCGCGCCGCGGACATCGACCAGCACAGCGAATTCCCCAAAGACCTGGTCGAGCGCGCCGGCGAACTGGGCTTGATGGGGATCCTGATCCCCGAGGCCTACGGTGGCGCTGGGCTGGATCACCTGGCGTTCGCCATCTTCATCGAGGAGGTGGCCAGGCAGTGCGCTAGCACGGCGGTCATCCTGGACGTGCATGCCTCGGTGGGCAGCGAGCCCATCACGCTCTTCGGCAGCGAGGCGCAGAAGCGGCGCTGGCTGCCAGCCATGGCGGCCGGGAAGTTGCTGGGGGCCTTCGCGCTGACCGAGCCCGAGGCCGGGTCAGACGCCGCCCACCTGCAAACCTCGGCGCGCCGCCGTAACGGGGGCTACGTGCTCAACGGCACCAAGATTTTCATCACCAACGCCGGACAGGCCGGCCTGTACGTGGTGATGGCTGCCACCGAGCCCGGTCGCGGCGCCGCCGGCATCACCGCCTTTGTGGTCAGCGGCGAGAACCCAGGCCTCAAGGTGGGTCCGCCCTTTACCAAGATGGGCCTGAACGGGTCGCCGATCGCGGAGATCGTGCTGCAGGATTGCCAGGTCGGTGAGAGCGACCGGTTGGGGGCGGAAGGCGACGGCTTCCGGATCGCGATGCGGGCCCTGGATAGCGGCCGGATCGGGATCAGCGCCCAGGCGGTGGGCCTGGCCCAGGGCGCGCTCGACGACGCGGTGGCCTACGCCAAAGAGCGCCGCCAGTTCGGCCGGCCGATCGCCGAACAGCAGGCCATCCAGTTCAAGCTGGCCGACATCCAGACGGGCGTCTCTGCCGCCCGCTGGCTGACCTGGAAGGCGGCAGCCCGCTGCGACGCCGGTCAGCCGTTTACCCGGGAGGCGTCCGTGGCCAAGCTCTTCGCCACCGATATGGCCATGAGCGCGACCCTGGAGGCGCTCCAGGTCTTCGGCGGCTACGGCTACCTGGAAGAGTTCCCTATGGCGCGCCGGGTGCGGGATGCCAAGGCCTGCCAGATTTACGAGGGTACCAACCAGATCCAACGAATCGTGATCGCGCGAGAGCTGGCGGCCGCCGGATGAACTTCGAGCTGAGTGAGGAGCAGCGCGCCATCCAGCAGCTGGTGCGCGACCTCTGCATCGAATCCGTTGAGCCCCGCGCCGCCGAGATCGACGCCAAGGGAGAGTTTCCCTGGGATATCAAGGACCTGTTCGCCCGGCACGACATCCTGGGCATCCCGTTCGCGCCCGAGTACGGCGGGGTCAGCGGCAGCGCGCTCACCTTGGTGCTGGCCGTGGAAGAGATCAGCAAGGTGTGCGTCACCTCCTCGCTGATCCTGTCGGTGCAATCCCTGGGCAGCCTGCCCATTGTGCTGGGCGGCACCGATGAGCAGAAGCGCCGCTTCCTACCGCCGCTGGCCAGCGGCGAGAAGCTGGCCGCCTACGCGCTCACCGAGCCGGGCTCCGGCTCGGACGCCGGCGGGATGCGGACCCGCGCCGTCCGGCACGGCGACACCTATGTGCTCAACGGGTCCAAGACCTTCATCACCGGCGGCAGCGTGGCGGACACCATCGTGCTCTTCGCCCGGACCGATCGGGACGGCAAGGGGGAGGCGCGCGACATCGGGGCCTTCGTGGTGGAGAAGAGCATGCCCGGGTTTCGGGTGGGGAAGCTGGAGAAGAAGCTCGGCATCCGCGGCTCGCCCACGGCCCAGCTCTTCTTCGAAGACATGGCGGTCCCGGCTACGAACCTGCTGGGCCCGGAGGCTGACGGCTTCAAGCTGGCCATGCGGGTGCTCGACCACTCCCGACCCGGGATCGCCGCCCAGGCCCTGGGCATCGCCGAGGGCGCCTTCGCGGTGGCCCGCCGCTACGCAGGGGAGCGCAAGCAATTCGGGAAGCCCATCAACGCGTTCCAGGCCATCCAGTTCATGCTGGCCGACATGGCGACGGCCATCGAGGCGGCCCGGATGCTCACCTACGCCGCCGGCGATGCGCTCGACCGGCATCTCAAGACCATCACTCTGACCTCCTCGATGGCCAAGGTCTTCGCCTCCGACGCGGCCATGCGGGTGACCACCGATGCGGTCCAGGTGCTGGGCGGCTACGGCTACTTGCGGGATTTCCCGGTGGAGCGGATGATGCGCGATGCCAAGATCACGCAGATTTATGAGGGGACCAACGAGATCCAGCGCCTCGTGATCGCGCGAGAACTCTTGAAGGAGGCGGGATGACACAGCTCTTCGTAGCCGGTGCGGGATTGATGGGCGCCGGGATCGCCCAGACGGCCATCGCCACCGGCTACGACGTGACACTGCGAGAGGTCGACGACGCGCTCGTCACTCGGGGGGTCGAGAACATTCGCAAGCGCCTGGACAGCCTGGTGACCAAGGGCCGGATGGACGCCGCGGCCCGGGCCGCCGCCCTGGCGCGGCTGCACCCCACCACCTCCCTGGAAGCCGCCGGCCGCGCCGATTTCGTGATCGAAGCCATCACCGAGAATGTCGACCTGAAGCGCGAGCTTTTCAAGCGCCTGGACAGCATCTGCCGGCCGGAGACCATCCTGGCCAGCAACACGTCCTCGATTCCCATCACCCGGCTGGCGGCCGCCACCCGACGGCCGGACAAAGTGATCGGGATGCATTTCTTCAGCCCGGTCCCGGTGATGGAGCTGCTGGAGATCATTCGCGGTCGGGAAACCTCGCAGGCGACGCTCGCCGCCGCCCTGGAACTCGGACGCCAGCTGCAGAAGAAGCCGATCACCTCGCTTGACTATCCAGGGTTCATCGTCAATCGGATGCTGGTGCCGTTCGTGAATGAGGCCATCTGGGCGCTGATGCAGGGAATCGGCAGCCGGGAGGATATCGATGCCGGGGCACGGCTGGGCCTGCGCCATCCGATGGGTCCGCTGGAACTGGGCGATTTCGTGGGTCTCGATACCCATCTGTACATCTGCGATGTCCTGTACGAGGGACTGAAAGACCCGAAGTTTGCCGCGCCGCCCCTCTTGCGGCAGATGGTCGAGGCCGGCCACTACGGCCGAAAATCGGGCCGCGGGTTCTACCGGTACAGCCCCGACGGGACTCGCCTCCCAGACTAGCGCAACCTTATGCTGGAGGCATGAGGCGCCCTCGGCTCTGGGCGGCCAGCAGGCTCGCCTACGTCCTGTCGGCACTCGCGGTTGTTGTGGTTACCGGCGTCATGGTCCTCCTCGGCAGCACCGTTGGGGTCCAGGTCTATGCGCTGGTGTACGTACTGCTGCTCGGCGTGTTGGCCTGGCGCTACGGTCGCGGTCCGGCCCTCCTCGCGGCCAGCCTGGCGGTCGTCCTCTCGGGAATCGCCTTCGTCGCGCCGCCCTTCAATCTGAGCAACGCCCGGGACGTGGTCCAGCTGCTGCTGCTCCTGGTCGCCTCGCTGGCCGTCATCCAGGTCATCCACCTGGAGCGCGCCAGCCGGACGCTCCTCGAGGCTCGCGAGGCTTCCCTCGGCACCCGGCTGCGGCTGCTCGAGGAGGTCTCTCGCCGCATCGTCCAGAACCTGAATGCCGATGAGATCGTTCGCACCGTGGCCGAGCAAACCCTTCGGGTTATCGACTACAACCACTTCCGCTTCTATCGCTATGACGAGGTGGCCGATCAGCTGGTGCTGGCCAAGACCGTCGCCCGCAGCGCGCCGTACAACAAGTTCGACTGGCAGGACCTGGCCATCCCCATGGGGACGGGGATTACCGGGATCGCGGCCAAGACCCGCACCCCGATCCTGGTGGCCGACGCGAGTCGTGACCCCCGCATGTTCTATCCGCCCGGTGCCGAGCGCCTGGTGGAAAGCGTGATGGCCGTGCCCATCGTGGCCGGTGAGCGGCTCTTTGGCGTCCTGTCACTCGCCCGGCTGGGCGCCGGATCCCTGACCGCCGAGGACCGGTCGCTGGTAGAGACCATCAGCGCCCAGACCGCGCTGGCGCTGGCCAATGCCGAGCAATATATGGCCGCCGAGGACACCATTGCGGCGCTCTCCGCCATCGAAGCCCTGGAGACGCCCGCCGGCGACGGCGCCAGCGGAGATCTTCACCAGCGCATCGTCACCACCCTGATCGGCCTGTCCCGGGCCGATGCCGGCGGCCTCCGGCTGCGGGATGCGCGGGACCATCGGTACCACATGGTTGGCTCGGGGCCGCCCGCGTCGGACGTGCGACCGCCGCGCCCGGAGCCCCTGGACGAGGTTCAGGCTCGCTGGCTGTCAGAAAGCCGCGCCCCCTATCACGTCCTCAACCCGCAGACCGATCCACGGCTGCCACGCTGGGCACGCGAGGGATCCGAGGCGGCCGGCGTGCAAACCAGCGTGTTCCTGCCACTTCGATCGCAAAACGATCTGCTGGGGTGGGCCGTGCTGCACTGGAAGCGGCAGGTGCACCTGGAGCCAGAGGCGCTCCGGCGGCTGAAATTGGTCGCGGCGCAGGCCGCCATCACCCTCCTGAGCGCGCAGACCATCCAGGAAGAACGGACGCGGGCCGGCGCGCTCGCCCAGCTGGAGCGCATGCGCCGCGAGTTCATGCAGATCGCCTCCCATGAGCTGCGCACGCCGCTGTCGGTGATTCGCGGCTATGCCTCACTCCTCAACGACGGCTCGCTGGGGCCGGTCACAACGCAGGCCGAGCGAGCGCTCGGTATCCTCAGCGAAAAGGCGACCGAGATGGGTGCTCAGGTGGAACGCATGCTGTTTCTGGCCCGCCTGGAAGACAGCCAGGCGACCTACGCCATCGATGAGCTCGACCTGGTCGCGCTGGTCGCGGACGCCATCGCTAGGGTCCGGCCGCAGGCCGACCTGCGGGCCGGCACCATCGAGGCAGCCCTGCCGGCCGGTCACGTGCTGATCCGGGGCGACGCCGAGCGGCTGGGGATGGCGCTGGACAACCTGCTGGAGAACGCGGCCAAGTTCAGCATCGATCCGCCCCGCATCGAGGTGCGGCTCACGACTGACGACGGCGCCGCCGAGATCGTGATCCAGGACAACGGCATCGGGATCCCGCAGCAGGCCATCCCGCACCTGTTCGAGAAGTTCTATCGGGTCGACGACCCGCAACGGCGCGTCGGCGGCACCGGCATCGGGCTGTACCTCGTGCGCCAAGTGATAGACGCCCACCGAGGCCGGATCTCGGTGGAGAGCCAGCCCACTCGGGGCACGGCTTTTCGCATCACTGTGCCGCTCGCCGGCCGGAGTCAAACGACCGGCCCGGGGCCCAGGCCGGAGGGAGTCAACCAGCCGGCGACGCGCCCGGCGTCAACTAGCGAAGCCGCACACTAAGGCGGGCGAGTTTGACGAACTATTCGTGGGCGGAGGCGCTCTCCTCCAGGATGTCGAGGCCGCGCCGCAGGTCGTCGTCGCTGATGGTAAGGGGCGGCAGCAGCCGGATCACGTTGTCGTAGAGGCCGGCCTTCAGGATGGCCAGCCCGCGGTCGTGGCAGCGATGCAGGACGGCGGTGGTCAGTTGTGGGTCGGGCTCGCGGCTGATTCGGTCCTTCACCAGTTCCATCGCTACCATGGCCCCCACGCCGCGCACCTCCCCAATGGCCGGGGCGCGCTCCGCCCAGCTGCGCATCCGCTCCATGGCGGTG
>DASQAY010000056.1:0-9861 GCA_035635515.1 Candidatus Eiseniibacteriota bacterium
CCGTGGTCTTCACCTCCGCCAGCCTGGCGGTGGCCGACTCCTTTGACTATTTCCGGCGGGGGGTGGGCCTGCGTGAGGCTGAGGCGCACGAGCTGATCCTGGCCTCGCCATTCGACTATCTTTCCCAGGCGCTGCTCTGCCTGCCCACCGATCTCAAGGAACTGGACGACCCCGAGTTCCTGGACCAGACGGCCGAGAGCGTGGCCTCGATCGCGCGCCAGCTACAAGGGCGGACCCTCGTCCTCTTCACGGCGCACCAGCAGCTGCGTGACGTAGCCGATCGGTTGCGGCCGCTGTCCGCCGCAGACGGGGTCCTGGTCATGGCCCAAAACGTAGATGGCACCAGGCGGCAATTACTGGAGCAATTCCGTCAACACCCGCGCACCATCCTCCTCGGGACGAGCAGCTTCTGGCAGGGGATCGACGTGCCCGGCGACGCGCTCTCCTGCGTGGTCATCGTGCGGCTGCCGTTTGGCGTCCCGACGGACCCGGCCCGGGTGGCCCGCAGCGCCGGACTCCGAGACCCGTTCACGGAGTTGCTGCTGCCGGAGGCGGTGCTGCGCTTAAAGCAAGGGTTTGGCCGGCTCATTCGCAAGCGGACGGACCGGGGGGCGGTCGTGCTGCTGGACCACCGGGTGGCCAATCGGGCCTACGGGCAGGCCTTCCTGGATGCCCTGCCACGGGCCGCGGTCCACCTGGGGTTGTCGGACGAGCTGGCGCCCACCATCGGCCGGTGGCTGGAGCAGCCGGTCAGTGTCCCACGTCGGGCATGAGCGACGACCATCGGCTCCGGGTCGCCCTCGCCCAGATGGCGCCCGCCCTGGGCGACCGGCAGCGAAACCTGGAGGCGCATCGGGGATGGATCGGCAAGGCCAAGGCGACCGGTGCGCAGCTGCTGGTCTTCCCCGAGCTGAGCCTTACCGGCTACTTCCTCAAGGACCTGGTCTCGGAGGTCGCGATCACCCGCGACGGGCCGGAGATGCAGGAGCTGGCCAGCCTGTCGGCGGACCTGGACCTGGTGGTGGGCGCCGTATTGGAGGAACCCGACCACCGCTACTTCAACGCCTCGGTATATCTGAGCCGCGGGGAGCTGCGGCATATCCACCGCAAGGTGTACCTGCCCACCTACGGCATGTTCGACGAGCAGCGCTACCTGGCGTCCGGGGACCGCTTTCGAAGCTTCCCCACCGGCTACGGGCGGGCGGGCATCCTGATCTGCGAGGACATCTGGCACCTGTCGACGGCGTACATCCTGAGTCTGCAGGGCGTTGATCTCATGATCTGCCCCTCGGCCAGTCCGGGTCGCGGCATCAGCACCGACGAGCGATTGGGGACGGCTGAGTCGTATGCCCTGCTCTGCCGGACCTACGCCCAGTTCTTCACCACCTTCTTCCTCTACTGCAACCGGGTCGGCTACGAGGACGGGGCCAACTTCTGGGGCGGCTCCATGATCATCGGTCCCAACGGCGACCTCATCCAGCAGCAGGAGGACGCCGACGAAGCGCTGGTGAGCGCCACCCTGAACCTGGGCGATGTGCGCCACGAACGGCTTTCCAACCCATTGCTCCGCGACGAGAAGCTGGAGCTGACCGTCAATGAACTCCGCCGGGTCTGGCATGAGCGCACCCGCGAACCGTACTGAGCGCGCGGAATTCCTGCCCCTCGCCATCAATCCGGCCTTGGTGGAGCGCATCCTCATCGGCTTCATCCAGGACGAGGTGCGCAAGGTCGGATTCCAGCGGGTGGTCATCGGGCTGAGCGGCGGGGTCGACTCCAGCCTGGCGGCCACGCTGGCGGCGCGGGCGCTTGGTCCCGCCAACGTCAAGGGACTGCTGATGCCCTACCGGTTGAGCGATCCCCGCAGTCAGAGTGACGCCGAGGCCGTCGTGCGCCAGCTGGGCATCGACCACGAGCTGGTCGACATCAGTCCCCAGATCGACGCCTACTTTGCCCGGTATCCCGACGCCGAACCTGCCCGCCGGGGCAACAAGATGGCCCGGGAGCGGATGACCATCCTCTACGACCAGTCGTGGGGGTGGCAGGCGCTGGTACTCGGAACCAGTAACAAGACGGAGCTGCTGCTGGGCTACGGCACCATCTATGGCGATATGGCCAGTGCCGTGAATCCCATCGGGGACCTGTACAAGACCCAGGTCTGGCAGTTGGCCGACGCCCTGGGCGTGCCCACCGCCATCGTGCAGAAGGCGCCGTCGGCGGACCTCTGGGCCGGGCAGACCGACGAGGTCGAGTTGGGTTTCCAGTATCGGGAGGTGGATCGACTCCTCTACTACCTGATCGAGCGCCGCTACTCGCTGGCCGAACTCGAGCGGGAAGGGTTCGCGCGCTCGTTCATCGACGTGGTGATGGGCAAGGTGCGGGACAGCCAGTACAAGCGGCGGCTTCCCGTAATCGCCAAGCTCTCCAGCCGGACCATCGACCGCGACTTCCGCTATCCGCGCGACTGGGGCCATTGATTCCCCTTGTGGCCACCGATCCGCTGATCGGCGGGCTCTTTTGGGCCGCCGTTGTTTTCTGGTTCGCGGCCGAGTGGGTGTTTGGCGTTCGCAGCCGGCCGCCCGCCGGGGCGACCCTGCGGGACCGCGGCTCACGGATCGTCATTGTCGTCTTCGTCGGGATCGGGATCGCCCTGGCGGCCGGCCTGGCCTTCGCCGTGCCCGAGGCGGCCATCGGGGCGCCCCGCGGCCTCGTGACGCTGGCCGGCATCACCCTGATGTTGTTGGGTGAAGTCTTCCGGCTGTACGCCATTCGCAACCTGGGTCGGTACTTCACCTTCGTGGTGGCGCTCCACCCGGGCCAGCCTGTGGTGGACCGCGGTCCCTACCGGCTCATTCGACACCCGTCGTACACCGGGGCGCTGGTGACGCTGTTCGGTGTGTGCCTGGCCATGGCGAACTGGCTATCTCTGCTGGGCATAGTCCCGGCGACGCTGGGGTACTGGTACCGGATCCGGGTAGAGGAGCGGGCGCTGGTCGAGGGGCTGGGCGAGGCGTACCGAGCCTATATGCGCCGGACCAAGCGGATCATTCCTTACATTGTGTGAGCGTGGGTACGCTCTACCTGGTTTCCACCCCCATCGGCAACCTGGATGACATCACGCTGCGGGCCTTGCAGGTGCTGGAGGCGGCCCCGCTGGTGGCGGCCGAAGACACTCGGCACACGCTGAAGCTGCTGACCCACTTCGGCTTGCGCCGGCCGCTGGTGAGCCTGCATGCCCACAACGAGGAGCGGCAACTGGAGAGCATCCTGGAACGGCTGAAGCAGCACGACATCGCGCTGGTCTCCGACGCGGGCACCCCGGCGCTTTCGGACCCCGGCGTCCGGCTGGTGAGCGCGGCCGTGGCCCGCGGCTTCGCCGTGGTCCCCATCCCCGGGCCCTCCGCGCCGCTGGCGGCCCTGGTGGCGTCGGGGCTGCCCACCAACCAGTTCACGTTCCTGGGATTCTTGCCCCGCAAGCGCGGGGAGTTGGAGCGTGTGCTGCGGGATGCGGGGGAGGCGCGCCGGACCTTCGTCTTCTTTGAGTCGCCGCATAGACTGACGAAAACATTGGCTATAATGGCTGCCACCCTCGGTCCGCGCGCCATGGTGGTAGCCCGGGAGATCACCAAGACGCACGAAGAGTTTGTTCGCGGAACCCCAGCTGCGCTGCTAGCGCACTTCGAGCAGCGGCCACCGCGCGGTGAGCTGACGGTGGTGGTGGCCGGGAGCGATTGGAAACCTGTGAACGGGGCCAGCAGCAATGGGTAAGTTCTACGTCACCACCGCCATCGTGTACGTCAATGACAAGCCTGCCCTGCATTACCTGTACGAGGTCGTGGCCGCCGACGTGCTGGCCCGCTATCACCGGATGATTGGCGACGACACGTTCTTCCTCACCGGCACCGATGAGCATTCCATCAACGTGGAGCGCGCCGCGAAGCAGCAGGGCCTCCCGGCGAAGGTGTACAGCGACCAGATGGCGCAGCTGTACCGCGAGGTCGAGGCGCAATTCGGCATCTCCTACAGCCGGTTCATCCGGACCGAAGATCCGGACCACGTGGCCGGCGTCCAGAAATTCATCGGCCAGATGCAGGCGAAGGGGGACATCTACAAGGGCACCTATAGCGGCTGGTACTGCCCATCGTGTGAAGCCTTCTACCAGGCGGACGAGTTGAACGATGGGTACTGCCGGATTCACCCCTCGATACAGGCCACCTGGCTGCAGGAGGACAATTACTTTTTCGCACTCTCGAAATACCAGGACCGGCTGCTGCAGCACATTGAGAAACATCCCGAGTTCATCCAGCCGGAGAGCCGCCGCAACGAGATTCTCGGCTGGTTGAAGGCTGGCCTTCGCGACTTCAGCATCTCGCGCTCCACCATTACTTGGGGCGTTCCCTTTCCCGGCGATGAGCGGCACGTCGTGTATGTGTGGGGAGACGCGCTGGTCAACTACATCACCGGCGTCGGCTACGGCACCGACGAGGCCACCTTCAAACGCTGGTGGCCGGCGGAGCTGCACATCATCGGCAAGGACATCACCCGCTTCCACGCCCTGTACTGGCCCGCCATGCTGATGTCCGCCGGCGTCGCGTTGCCCAAGCGGATCTGGGGCCACGGCTTTATGTTGTACCGCGGCCAGCGGACCAGCAAGACCGCCGGCACGGCCATCGACCCCATCGAGGTGGCGAGCATGTTCGGTGCCGACGCCGTGCGGTACCTCGTGCTCCGCGAGGTGCCGTTCGACCGCGACGCGGATATCAGCCTGGAGGCCATGACCGATCGGTTCAATGCCGACCTGGCCAACGACCTGGGGAACTTTGTCTACCGCAGCCTCTCCATGCTCCAGCGCTACTTCGACGGAAGGGTCCCCGCTCCGGACGGCGATACGACCAAGCTGGACGCGGACCTGCGCAAGGCGTTCGAGAAAGCCGTCAAAGGCCAGGGGAAATGCCTCAAGGACCTGAACTACACGGGCGCCCTCGAGTTGATCTGGGCTGCCGTCAACCGAGGCAACAAATACATCGAGCAGAGTGCGCCCTGGGTGCTGGCCAAGCAGTCCGACCAGCGCAAGCGGCTCCAGACCGTGATGTACAGCCTGGCCGAGGCGATCCGGCTGACCAGCCTCCTGATTGCGCCCTTCATGCCGGACACCGCGCAGAAGATTGCGGCCCAGGTCAAGGCGGATTTCAAGACGCCCTGGGCCACCGCCCAGGAATGGGGCGGCACGGTGGTTCGGACCCAGACGACGCTGGGTGGCGTCCTGTTCCCCCGAATCGAGAAAGAGCTGGCGAGCTCATCGACCTCATCCAGCTGATCGACTCGCACGCGCACCTGCTGTCCCTTCGGGTGCCCGACACACCGGACTCGGCGCTCCGGGAGGCCGCCGACGCGGGCGTCACCCACATCATCAACATCGGCGACGATCCGACCGATAACGAAGCGGGCCTCCAGCTGGCCGAGCGGATCCCGCAGCTGCGCACGACCATCGGCTGGCATCCGCACTTCGCGGACCACCCGCTGGAGGCGAAGGAGC
The DNA here is from genome assembly GCA_035635515.1 of Candidatus Eiseniibacteriota bacterium. GTDB lineage: Bacteria > Chloroflexota > Dormibacteria > CF-121 > CF-121 > CF-121. The sequence continues at coordinate 5,534 of DASQAY010000056.1, forward strand.
TCCGAGCGTTGCGGACCCTGGCGGCGCATCCGCGGGTGGTCGCCGTGGGCGAGATTGGCCTGGACTATCACTTCACCGAGTACCACCGGGTCCCGGCCAAAGCGCAGGCCCGCGCGTTTCGGCAGATGCTGGGCTTGAGCCAGGAGCTGGGCAAGCCGGTAGTGCTGCACACGCGCGACGCCTTTGCCGACCTGCTGGCGATCCTGGACGAATTTCCCGGGATCGCCGGCGTCTTCCATTGTTTCAGCGGCAACGCGGCCATCGCCTCGGAGTGCCTGGCTCGTGGCTTTGCGATATCGTTCGCGGCCACCGTGACCTATCCGGGGGCCCACGACGTGAAGGGAGCGGCCGGCCTGGTGCCCCTGGACCGCATGCTGGTGGAGACCGATGCGCCATTCCTCCCACCTCAGAGCCGCCGCGGCCAGCCCAACGCGCCGCGCTACCTGCCGGAGACCGTCCAGGGGATCGCCACCCTCCGCGGGGACAGCGTCGAAGCCGTGGCCGCCGCCACCCGGCGCAACGCCATCCACCTCTTCGGTCTCGATGGCTGATCCACCTGACCTCGCCAGCCCGTCGACGATCCGCGCCGTGGCCCGCCGCTTTGGCGTGCAGTTCCAGCGCCGGTGGGGCCAGAACTTCCTGGCCGACCGGGGCTACCTGGAGGGGCTGGTGGCCGGGCTGGCGGTCCATCCAGCGGAGCACGTGGTGGAAGTCGGCCCCGGCCTCGGGGTCCTCACCCGCGAACTGGCCCAGCGTGCGGCCAGCGTCGTGGGCGTGGAGATCGATCCGGCGTGCGTTCGGGCGCTGGCGCTGACCCTGCGCGGGCTGGCCAATGTCACCATCGTGCCGGGAGACATCCTGACTCAGCCGGTGGGCCGGCTGGGCCCGACCCCGTACCGGATCGTGGGGAATATTCCGTACAACCTGACCGGCGCCCTGTTCGGGCATCTTCTGGAGCAACCCGATCCGCCACGCCAGATCGACCTCCTGGTGCAGAAAGAAGTCGCCGAGCGGATTGCCTCGCCGGGCGGTGATTGGAGCCTGGCCACCCTGAGCGTACGGGCGTTCGGCAGCGCCGAGTTGATCTTGACCATTCCCAGGCAGGCGTTCTTCCCGGTGCCCAAGGTAGCCTCGGCGCTGCTGCGGATCGTTCCCGAACCTATGCCCATCATCCCGCGTGATGAGCTCCCTGGGTTTTTCGAGTTTGTCCGCCCGTTCTTCCAGGCCCGGCGAAAGCAACTGCCGTACGTCCTCACCAGGCGGCTGGGCCTGTCGAACCCCGAGGCGCGGGCGCATTTGAGCCGGTTGGGGATCGATCCAGCTCGCCGCCCCGAAACGCTTTCGCTGGAGGAGTGGCGGCGACTGTTCGCCCGGCGTATAGTTCCCGCCTAGAAGACAGGAGGGACGGACGCAGGATGGACGACGATATCCCGTTTTCGCGGCGGGTCTACTCGGGGCGGGGCGTCTTCCTGGACAACCTCCTCACTGAGGTGGCAGCCCGGCCCGAACTGCTGCGCCTGGTGAGACGGGCGAAAGACATGAGCGACGAGGAGCTGGCGACCCTGGTCGAGGTGATCGGGCGCTCGAGCGGTCGACCGGTCCGCCACAGGCGGTGGCATCCGGGCCGGCCACTTACCCTGCTGGCCGGCGCGGGCGCCCTGGTGGTCGTCGTCGGTCTGATCAGTGTGGTGCTCCTCGTGTTCGGGACGGCCCGCGCCGCAGGATAAGCCCCGTGGCGGGGCTTATGATGCAGTGGCCTTGAGGGACCCCCGCGACATTCTTGTGCCGCGCCCCGGTGGGTTCGGCGGTGTCCTCGGCAATCCGGATTTCCGGCTGATGTGGTCGGCGCAGATTGCCTCGCAACTGGCCGACAAGTTCCTGATGTTCTCGCTGCTGATCCTGAGCTACACCGTGAGCGGCACCAGCACCCAGGGGGCGACGCTGTTCCTGGCCTACACGCTGCCCTCCGTTTTCCTCAGCCCCTTCGCCGGCGTGTACGCGGACCGCCACAACAAGAAGCTGCTGATGTTCTGGACCAACGCCATCCGGGGCGGCCTCATCCTCCTGATCCCACTGAGCCGGTACTCCCCCTATTTCCAGGGAGTCACCTGGCATCTGCTGGTCATCACCTTCTTGTTTGCCGCGGTCGGCCAGGTCTTCGCCCCGGCGGAGGCGGCGTCCATCCCATTCATCGTCAATAGCGAGGGGCTGATGACGGCGACCTCAGTGTTTACCAGCACGGTCATGCTCACACTGCTGGTGGCGGTCCCGCTCTCGACGCTGGCGGTCCGCTTCCTCGGCCAGGAGTCGCCCTATTGGGCTGCGGCGCTGCTCTTCTTCCTGGCCGCGGGACTGATCCTGCTGATTCGAACCCCGCTGCGGCTGGTCACCCACGTGGCGCCCGAATCGCCGGATCTCCTCTATGAGCTCCGGGAGGGGGTGGCGTACATCGCCTCCCGACCGGAGGTCCGGACCGCGGTCCTGCAGCTCAGCCTGACCATCACCATCATCTTCTCGGTCTTCGTGGTGGCGCCCCAGTACATGAGCACGGTGCTGCATTTGCAGGCGCGCGACGTGTACTTGATCCTGGGGCCGGCCGTGCTCGGCATGCTGGCCATGGCCTTCTTTCTGGGCCAGTACGGTCGCCGTTTCCGGCGAACCCGCCTCCTGATCGGCGGCCTGGTTTCAGCCGGCGTAACTCTGATGCTGGTGGCGGTGGTCCCCACCTTGCTGCGCCAGTTCGCTCCCAATCTGCTCCTGAGTTTCCCGGCGATCTTCGGCCTGGTGGGAGGCCTGGAGTTCGGGGTGCTCTTCATCCCGGCCTTTACGGTCCTGCAGGAACACACCGAAGCCGAGCTTCGGGGTCGCATCTTCGGGGCGGTCTTTACCGTGGTCAACGCCGCCGTGGCCGTGCCCATCCTGCTGGCCGGCGGGCTCGCGGACCTCTTCGGCGTGTCTCGGGTGATCTTCGGGATGGGGGTGTTGCTGGTGCTGGCCGGGCTCACGTCCGCGCTCCCCAGTCGCCGTAGCCCCCTGATCCCGCCGAAGGACCTGAAGGAGAAGCGGTAGAGCGTGGATATAATCGGTGGGTCCAGGGCGCATAGCTCAGTTGGTACGAGCGCTTCCATGACAAGGAAGAGGTCACAGGTTCGACTCCTGTTGCGCCCACCAAAGTCTCCTTACCGGTGAAGGTGCAAACGAGACCTCGGAATGTGGCCCCTTTCTACGACGGATGGGGCCTCTCGAATGAGCGTCTGGTCGAGACTATCGGTGCCCTCTCCGTCGAAGCGCTGGGCCTGAGGGCAGGCTCCGATCTCTGGCCGATCTGGGCCATCACCGCGCACCTCGCCGGGGCCCGCGTCTACTGGCTGTGCGCCATCCTCAAGGAGCCCGCCGCCGAGAGCATGCCCTTTTCCAAGCCCACCGGAGAGGGCTGGGAAGACGATCTGACGCATCCGCGTCAGGCCGGCGAACTCATCTTCGCGCTCGAATCATCGTGGAAGATGGTCGAGGCATGCCTCGAGCGCTGGACGCCGGCGATGCTGCAAGACGAATTCCGTCGAGAGGTCGATGGCAAGATCCAGCTTCACTCCCGCCAGTCCGTGATCGTGCGCCTGCTCACCCACGACGCGTATCACGCCGGCGAGATTTCCCAGGCGTTGGGCATGCACGGACTACAGGAGGTCGACCTGTGGACTGGTCGCCACCGAATCCTGGCACCGGAACGCGCCAAAACTCAACCGGAGGCGTAGCGGTGGCCGCGGGTCAAGGTCCGGCCGGCCGGCCCGTTATACCGGGTGATGCTGCCCCTCCGCACCAGGATTCGCCTGTGGCTCGCCCGGCTGCTCGACCAGTTGCTGCTGCGCGGCTTTTGGAATTAGAAAGCCGCGAGGCAGTCTCGCGGCTTGAGCGGGCGCTAAGCCCGAATCGGGCTAAAGTCTTGTAACGCGCGAGGCCGGCCAGGCTTACGGCGGCCCCATGCCATAATGCGGGCGACCATGGCCGAGGCTCCACCGCCCAACGGGGAAAGCCAGGAGCGGGTGCTGATTTTCCAGCCCGAGGCGCGCCAGGCCCGCGCCTACCAGGAACTCTTTGAACACAACGGCTACCAGGCGCGGACGGCGCGCCCCGCCGACGATGTGCAGCGGATCTGTGAGGAGTTCCAGCCGGCGCTGGTGGTCTTCGACATAGGATTTTGGGAAGCGGACACCGCGTTTGTCTTTGGCATCCTTAACAACGCGGTGGGCTTCCCCAGGCCCGTCATCATCGGCCTGAGCACCCTCGACGTCCATACCCGGCGCGCCAAGCGCTTCGGGGCCGATGCCGTG
>DASQAY010000057.1:0-4677 GCA_035635515.1 Candidatus Eiseniibacteriota bacterium
ATGGTGTCAGTCTCGAGGAGGCCGTTGAGACGATAGGAGGCGGAGCCTTAGAAGGGGCTGAGAAGGGAGCCACATGGGCTCCCTTCCCCGGTATCGGGCTGTTTCCGACGTCGTTAGTGGAAGTATTCGGTCATGGCGGAGGCGCCGGCGGCGTTCCCCAGGCCGGCCAGACCCCATGCCTGCTCGACCGTCCGCAGCAGGCTGTAGTGGGTCTCCCCCGTTGCTGAGACGAAGCCAGCAGTCCCAGTTGGCGACACGATCAGGGTGGCGACGTGTCCACCGGCCGCGGCGCAGCAACCAGCGCTGGTGGTCCCCTCATCCCAGGTGATGAAGAGGACACCCCCCTGTTGCCAGGCGGCGGACTGCAGAATCGTCGGAACGACGCTCTGAAGCCAGGCATCGCCCTGATTGACGCTGCAGTCGTGCATGTCGTGGCACATGTTCGGAGTGATCCACGCGAAGTTGGGCGTCGACCCGCTACCCAGATCGGCTCTGAACTGGGAGAACGGAACGACGCCGGCGCTGCAGCGGGCGGGGTTGGTCCGAATGTCGTCGAAGTAGATGAACGGATCGTGCTTCTGCATGTAGGGGTACGAATCTCCGACGAAGCACGGAGATGGCATTCCCTCCATGTAGGCGCGCCAGGTGCGCCCCGACGCTTCGATCTGGTCCGGCAAGTTGGATGCGTTCACGATGCAACTCGTGCAGTCGCTGGTGATGCCGAAGGTGTTGCCGGCGGTCAGGCTGAGGTAGTTTGGCAGGCTGGGATGACTGATCGCGAAATATTGCGTTGCCAGCCCGTGGCTGTGTGCCAGACCGTTGATGTACGGGGCAGCGCTGTTGCCGATGATGTTTCCGTACTCCTGGTTCTCCATCACGATCACGAACACATGGGAGAAGTTGGGGAGACCCGCCGGAGGCGGCGTGGGCGTCGGCACCGGCGTGGGACTTGACTGCGGGGTGGGCGTGGGCGTCGGACCCGGCGTCGGTGTCGCGGTTGGACTCGGCGTCGATGTAGCCGTCGGAGTTGGCGTCGGCGTCGGAGCTGGCGGGTGGTGCTTCTTGTGGCCCGAACCCCAACCCTGCGCGTAGGCCCCGATCGAGAGCGAGCCGAACGCAACGAGCACGACGATCGCGGAGGCGACCAGCTGTTTTCTCATGGCGCCCCACCGTAAGGGGTACCGTGGATCGCCTCAAACGTTCACGATTCCGTCATCGCGCTGACGACGATTGCGGCAAACAGGACCGCGGTGGTATCAGGCTTAACCCGGTGTTAAATCTGGATGCCCCGAACGATAAAGTCTCGAGTTCCGTCCCACGTCCAGCAGGTCTGCAGGGTCAAGGACGGTCGGTCCAGGCCACGCAGAGGCCAAAGCTCGGCGTTGGTCACGATGGTCGTGAAAGTGACCCGATAAAGATGTACGGCGCCCTGCGGGTCGCCGTACTCGATCAGGTCGCCCACCCGGAGGTCGAGGATCGGGGTGAAGGTCCCCGGGTTGTGGGCCATGATGTACGTGTTATTCGACCCGGCGCAGTTCCAGCGCCAGGCCCCCCAACGCGGCACCAGGGCCCTGCCCAGGCAGTCGGAGTACCGGCCCACCGGCAGGCTGACCCCGAGGCGGGGAATGACGATCCAGTTGGCGCCGATCGTGACCGGAGGACTGTCCGCAGGCGCGGCGAGGGGCGCTACCAGCTGGCCCAAAACGAGCGCTGGGCGGACGTGGCGGTAGGGCCGGGGAGGCGCCCACGAGGCGACAGGAGCCGCCCACGCCGTCCCGGCTGCGGCATGCAGGGTGCTGGCGGGATGGCCGCTCAGCAGCGGCAGGCTGAGGAGCCAGATGCCCACCCCCATCGCGAACGGTGTCCCCCATCGGCGGACGCGCTCTGCCACTGCTGCCGCAACGCCGCGCTCGAGCGACGATTGCAGCCGTTACGCCATCGTTACATCGGGTGAGGCCAAAGGCCCAAGACCCGCTCCCCTACCCTCGCCAGGAGGAGGGGGTTTGGTTTGAATAGAGGAGCCCCGTGGTACACTTGTTCGGACCTCCTTCGGGAGGCGACGCGCTTGGGTTCTCCTCCCCGTCACGGAAACGGTGCCCTGTAGATCGCGGATAACAAAGAACAAAAGGTAGAGGGGACCGTAGGAGAAACCCTCTTGACATCGACGTTTGCCGAACTCGGGATCAGCCCACGGCTGCTGGCCGCGCTGACCCGCCAATCAATCACCAGCCCCGTTCCCGTCCAATCGCAGGCCATCCCGCCGCTCCGCCAGGGGCGCCATGTGGTCATCGAAGCCCCGACCGGCTCGGGCAAGACCTTGGCCTTTATCCTGCCGATGGTTGAGAAGTTGATCGCCTCCCCGGGACCAGGTCCCCGCGGGCTGGTGGTCACCCCCACCCGAGAGCTCGCCATGCAGGTGGAGCGCGTCTTCAGCTCGCTGTCGAGCGAGTTGCGCAGCACGCTGGTCTATGGCGGCGTCGGCTATTCCGCCCAGGAAGCCGCCCTCCGAGCCGGAGTCGATGTCGTGATCGGCACCCCCGGACGGATCCTGGACATGGTGTCCCGGCGGCGCCTGTCCCTGAATCGCGTTCAGTTCCTGGTCCTCGACGAGGGTGACGAGATGCTGGACGCCGGCTTCGCCCCGGATGTCGAGCGAATCATCCAGGGCTGCTACCAGCCGCAGATCGTGCTGGCCTCGGCGACCATGCCCAACTGGGTGACCCGGGTGATTGAGCGCCACCTCGAAAATCCGGAGCGGATCCGGGTGGCCGCTGAGGAAGAGGCAGACCTGGAACACGGCCTGGTCCGTGTTCCCCGGCTGGACAAGCTGCAGACCCTGAGCCGGCTGCTGCGCAGTCATCGTGGATCGGTCATCGTCTTCGGCCGGACCAAACACGGAGTGCGCAAGCTCAACCGCGATTTGCGAAAGGCCGGACATGACAGCGCGGACCTGCACGGGGACCTCACCCAGGGCGCCCGTGACCGCGCCATGGACAACTTCCGAGCCCTGCGGACGCACGTGCTGGTGGCGACCAACGTGGCGGCCCGCGGTCTCGACATCAGCCACGTCGACCTGGTCGTCAACTACGAACTGCCCGATTCGCCGGATTGGCTGACGCATCGGGTCGGGCGCACCGCCCGGATGGGGGCCAAGGGACGCGCCTTGACGTTCCTCACCCCGGAAGACGACCGGAAATGGAGGACGCTGCGTCAGCAGGGCGCCCCGGCGCTGCCCGAGGTCGACATTGCGCGCCTCGTGGCGGCCGGTGATTGGCGCTACGTGGCGGCGTCCCTGGTTGAACCCGCTCCCCAGTCGGCCCGCCGTGCCGAGCCGAGGCCGGCCGCCTGGCCGCGCCGCCGGCGTCGCGGCGGCCGGGGCCGGCGCCCGCAGTCGACGACACCGCGCGCAGCTTCCGCTGGCGCCTGATCGGAATCCCTAGCGGACGAGGCCGACCGCCTGGCGCAGCGCATTGCGGCGCAGGCGGAGCCGCCGTTCCTCGCCGTGCATCTCGAAGACGCTGAACTTGATGCCGGCCAGGCGCCCCGCCAGGTCGCGGTAGGCCCGATCCAGCCCCTCGCGGTCGAGGCGCACCCCGAGTGTCCGGTAGAGGCCGGCGGCCAGGCGAAGCAGAGCCGGGTCATCGTCGCCCTCCCCGGCCGGCTCGTCGGCCAGGTCCAGTTCGCGCTCGATTACCGGGAACTCAAAAAAGTCGATCCGCCGATCTTCGACCTCGGCCCCCTTGGCCGTCAGCTGCTCCTCCACGGCGAGCCCGGCCAGATTGGCCGCTCGCTGCCCATCCAGCGTGAGCGCGGTGTCCCGCAGCTGGGCCGCCAGGTGGGCGACCTCGCGCCGGAGGTCCTCCAGCCGTTGCCAGGCGTGCCAGCCGCGCAGCCGGAAGGCCTCCAGGTTAACCCCGGCGGCGACGTAGTCCTCCAGGAGGCGGGAGTCGCTATCCTTGCCGCTGGCGGCCAGAACCGCCTCCAGCCCCACGCGGTCGACTTCGCGCCAGAGCTGCGCCGGAGCCGCCACCAGGGTCACAGGCATCTCCGCCTGAGCATGCCATAGCCGCTGACGCGTCCGGCAATTCATCGAGATTTACCATTCGTTGACTTGCTCGCGCAGGCTTGATACCGTGAGGGCGGCTCGCTCGGGACGCGAGAAACTCAAGGAGGAGGAAGCATGATCCAATCGTTGGTGCGTTCGTTTGCCCGCCGGCTTGCCCCTGCGGCGGTCGGCGTGATGACCCTAGCCGGTACGGTCGTCGCCGGTGGACAGCCGGCGGCTCAGGCCGTCGTGTTCCATCCGGTCTGGAACGACATTCAATTTGTGTCGACCGGGGTGATACCGCCAACCCAGGCGCAGTGCAACGCGATCAATCGGCGCTGCTTCAACCCGACGGCGGAGCAAAACTCCTACAACCTGACCCCGCTCCTCGCCGCTAACCATCAGGGCCAGGGCCAGACGATCATCATCGTCGACGCCTTCGGCAGTGAGACCATGCGCCACGATCTGAAGGTGTTCAATAACGCGTTCGGCCTACCTCACATGTGCGGCGAAGAGGGGACGGTCGCCGGCTGCACCGGGCCGACCTTCGACGAGTTCCAGCAGGGCAATACGTCCACCAACCCGCAGCCATGCTCCAAGTGCACCGGCCAGGAGGACCGCAGCGCATGGGC
>DASQAY010000058.1:0-4462 GCA_035635515.1 Candidatus Eiseniibacteriota bacterium
GCGGGTGGCCCTCGACGCGCGGTGAGGGCTCGGGCTGCCGGATCCAGGCAATGGTGGCGACGGACACCAGGAACGAAAACGCGTCGGACAGCATCGCCTGCGCCGCGCCCACGAGCTGGATCAACCCTCCCGCGAGGGCGGGCCCGGTCAGGTACGAACCGGAGAAGCTGACTTCGAGCTTGGTGTTGGCTTCCAGCAGGTCGGCACGGCCGACCAGCGTGGGTACATATGCCAGATAGGCGATGTCAAAGATCACGGTGCCGATGCCCAGGAGGGCGGCCACCGCATAGAGCTGGAGCAGCGTCAGCGCTCCAACCGCGGCGACGAGTGGTATCGAAAGCAAGGCCGCGGCCCGCAGCCCGTCGGCGGCGATCATCAGTGGCCGTCGGCGGACGCGGTCGATCCAGACGCCGGCCAACAGGGCCAGGATGGGAAACGCCAGCCGCTGGAGCGAGCCCAGCAGGCCCACCTGGGCAGGGGTCGCCTGCAGCTGGCGGATGGCGATGGTCGGCAACGCCAGCACGGTCACCTGGCTGCCGACCACGCTGATGGTCTGACCTGCCCAGAGCTTGATGAAGTCTGCGTGCCGCCAGAGGCGGCTACCCCCGAGCATTTAGTGGATTTTCCTCCAAGCTCTTCCCCTTGAGGGGCCTGGATTCCTTCCCCGTATGAGGAACTCGATCCTCCTCCCCCCTTGCGGGGGAGGGTAGGGAGGGGGGTGTCCCGGCAATCACGGCGCGCATGCGGCCACTCGCCGGGTCTTGGTAACAATGCTCCCCTGCCCGTAATCAAGGGCAGGGGAGGCGTTGAGCGACAGCCGCCGCTAGGCGGCCTTGTTCACCGTCACCGGTTGCGGCTGGAGTGCTTTCTCCAGCACCTCGCGGACGTCGCGGACCAGGTGAATGGTCATCGCCTGGCGAACGCTGGCCGGCAGATCGTCCAGGTCGCCTTCGTTGCGGAAGGGCAGGATGACCTCGGTCAGTCCGGCTCGATGGGCCGCCAGCAGCTTCTGCTTGACGCCGCCGATGGGTAACACCGTGCCTTGCAGGGTGACCTCGCCGGTCATGCCCACGGTGCTCCGCACTGGTCGCCCGGTCATCAGGCTGACCAGCGCCGTCACCATGGTCACGCCTGCCGAGGGACCGTCCTTCGGAACCGCGCCGGCCGGCACGTGCACGTGGAAGCCTTTCTCCTCGAACCCGGGCCCGATGCCCAGCTCCGCGGCGTGGGAGCGGACGTACGAGAGTCCGATCTGCGCCGACTCCTTCATCACGTCGCCCAGTTGCCCGGTCAGCGTCAGTCCCTTGGGACCGTCCATGACGGCGGCCTCCACAAAGAGGACCTCGCCGCCTGTCCCGGTGACCGCCAGGCCGGTTGCGACGCCGGGCACCTCGGTACGCTCGGCCGCCTCCGGCTGGAACTTGGCCCGCCCGAGATACTCACGCACGTCGGCCGCGTCGATGCGCACGGGTGCGGTCAGCTTGCCACCCTCGATCCGGGTCGCCACCTTGCGAAGCAACCGGCCCAGCTCGCGCTCCAGGTTGCGGACGCCCGCCTCCCGCGTGTGCTCGGCGATGATCCGCCGGATCGCCTCGTCGGTGACGCTCACCTCATCAACGCTGAGTCCGTTGCGTTCCAACTGGCGCCGCAGCAGGTGATCGCGTCCGATGGCGACCTTCTCCTCCTCCGTGTAGCCATCCAGCCGGATGATCTCCATCCGGTCGAGCAACGGCCCGGGGATGGTATCCGCCACGTTGGCCGTGGGGATGAACAGGACCTCGGACAGGTCGAGATCAACCTCCAGGTAGTGATCGCGGAAGGAGTGGTTCTGGGCTGGGTCGAGCACCTCCAGGAGGGCCGACGACGGGTCGCCCCGCCAGTCGTTGCCGACCTTGTCGATCTCGTCCAGCATGATCACCGGGTTGCGCGTGCCCGCTTCCTTCAGCGCGCGCGCGATCCGCCCCGGCAGAGCGCCCACGTAGGTGCGCCGGTGTCCGCGGATTTCCGCCTCGTCGTGGATGCCACCCAGCGAGATCCGGGTGAACTTGCGACCCAGGGCCCGGGCGACCGACTCGCCCAGCGACGTCTTGCCCACACCGGGCGGACCGACCAGGGTGATGATGGCGCCGGATCCACGGCCGCCGGCGACCCCCAGGCCGCGCGTCTGGCGCCGCTTGCGGACGGCGAGGAACTCGATGATGCGGTCCTTCACGTCGTCCAGGCCGGTGTGGTCCTGGTCCAGGATGCGCCGCGCCTCGACGACGTCGAACCGATCCTCGGTCCGCTTGTTCCAGGGCAGGTCGAGCATCCAGTCGAGATAGTTGCGAATCCAGCCGACCTCCGGGTTCTGCTCGCTGGTGCGCTCCAGCCGGCCGAGCTCGCGCTCGACCTCGGTGCGCACGGCGTCCGGCATGCCGGCTTCCTCGATTCGCCGGCGGTACTCGGCGACGACGTCGCCGCCTTCCTCGCCGAGCTCCTTCTTGATGGCCTCCAGCTGCTGCCGGAGCAGGAACTCACGCTGGCGCTTTTCCATCCCCTCCTGGACCTCACTGCGAATCTTGTCCTTGAGGGACGCATCGGCCAGGATCTCGCGGGTCCAGCCGATGAGCTTCTGAAGCCGGGCTTCGACGTCGAGCGTCTCCAGCACCTCGACCTTTCGCTCCAGCGAGAGATCCGGCGAGTAGCCCGACAGGTCCGCCAGCTGGCTCGGCCGGTCGATGCTGCGCACCATCTGGATGGCGTCGGCCGCTCCACGCAGCTCGAGCAGGTTCTCGATCAGCGCCTTGTACTCGCGGGCCTGGACATGGGCCTGCTCGGTGAGCGGGTTGACGTCCGCCACCGGCTGTGCCATGACGCGCAGGGCAGGGCCAGTTCCCCCAGCGCCGCTTCCGACAGAAGCCCGGTACTGACCCTGCAGGACCGTGATCTCGATCCCGTTGGCCAGCTTGCGCGAATCCTCGACCCGTGCCACGGTGCCCAGGGTGGCATAGCGACCCTCCACCCGGGGGACCAGCAGCAACAGGCTGTCTCCAGCTCGCGCGGCCTGGACGGCAGCCCGGGCTTCCTCCCGATCGAGCGGGATGGTGACCACCATGCCGGGCAGCACAACCCCGTTGTTCAGCGACAGGAGGGGAAGCAGTTCGGTCTTCACCTCAGCCATATCAACTCTCCTTTAACCTCTTACCGGGAAACCCCGGTTTCAGGTCGTTTATGCCCAAATCATTAGGTTCCAAACTATGGTCCGCGGTCTGGTAGCCTGAGGGCATGAGCGCGTCGTTGGCAGCCCGCCGCCAGATGCCTTGCGCGGGCGCCTGCGCTGCTGGGCTGCGCCAGCTGGGCAGCCTGATCAGCACCGAGCTCGACCGCAGCCTCCGCCGGCAGGGGTTCTCCAGCGCGGCGTTCGGCGTTCTCCAGGTCCTGCACGAGTCGGGTGGATCGGCCGCCCCCCACGAGATCAGCGACCGGCTGGCGGTCAGCCGGGCCACGGTGACCGGGCTGCTGGACGGCCTGGAGCGCCGCCGGCTGGTCCGCCGGGCGCGCCATCCGGACGATCGGCGCATGCGGCGGGTCGAGATGACGGGCCGGGCTCGAGTCCTGCTGGCCGAGATGCTCCCGGAGCACAATCGCGCCCTCGGGCGGATCTTCGCCGGCCTGGGCGCGCCGGAACAGCAGCAGCTCCGCACCCTGCTCAACCGGCTCCAGGCCCACCTGCGTCCCGTCCGGCCTGGGCTGATGGCTTCTCGCCGATAGTAAGCCCGAGTCCACCGAATCGAACTCGCATCTCGGGCGCGGATGCGGCCGGTCCGGGCGTCGTGTCCTGCGCGCGCTCGGTTACGCACCGACGGGTGCGCGCCCTCGCGTGCTCGTCGCCTCCTGCGGCTCGGCGCGCCCCGCATCCCGATCTGCGTCGTCCGATCGGCGGACCCGGGCTACACTAGGGCCCGTGCAGGCCGACCGCGCCGCGGATGCCGCCATCGCGGCCCTGAGCGCGAAGATCCGGGACGTCCCCAACTTTCCGAAGGAGGGGATTCTCTTCAAGGACATCACCACCTTGCTGATGGACCCGGCCGCCTTTCGGGAAGCCGTCGACCTGATGGCCGCCACCTATCGCGGCAAGACGGTCGACCTGGTGGTGGGGGTGGAGTCGCGGGGCTTCATCTTCGGGGGCGCGCTCGCGTATCAGTTGGGAGCCGGGTTCGTCCCGGTGCGCAAGCAAGGCAAGCTGCCCGCCCAGAAGATCGCCGAATCCTATGCCCTCGAGTACGGCTCGGCTGTGCTGGAAATTCACAAGGACGCCATCAAGCCCGGTCAGCCGGTAGTGATCGTGGATGATCTGCTGGCCACCGGGGGCACGGCCCGCGCCACGGCCCGGCTGGTCCAGCAGCTGGGCGGCCAGGTGGTGGGCATCTCCTTCTTGATCGAGCTCCGCTTCCTCAAGGGGGTTGACCACCTGGCGGAGTAC
>DASQAY010000059.1:0-31116 GCA_035635515.1 Candidatus Eiseniibacteriota bacterium
CAACATCTTCCTGATCCTGGTCACGGTTGTCCTGCTGGGCGGGTCGTTCGGCTTCGTCCTGCGCAAGGTGCTGGATGCCCGCCGTCGGCCGTTCGCGGCCGGTGAAGAATCGATCGTCGGCAAAGTAGGCACGGTCCGCGAGGCGCTCCGGCCGGAGGGCCTGGTCTTCGTCGACGGCGCCCTCTGGCAGGCGACGTCGGTCTCTGGACCGATTGACGCGGGCAGCCAGGTCCGGGTCGTCGGGATTGACGGGCTGCGTCTTCGGGTCAACACCGTGAGCGCCCAATCCACGCCATCGTCGCAAACGCCGCCCAGGGCTGCGGCCCAATAGGCCCAATCCGAATCCGGGCTAAGATGTGTTGCGTCCGGCCGCACTGAAGAGGAGGAAGTCGTGTTCGCCATAGCTGTCGTCGGCGTCATCATCGTCCTGGTCCTGGTCGGGTTCACATCCGCCGTCCGGATCATTAACGAGTACGAGCGAGGGGTGCTGTTCCGCCTCGGCCGGCTAATGGATGTCAAGGGGCCGGGACTGCGGCTCATCATCCCGTTCGGGATCGACCGCCTGGTCAAGATCGACCTGCGCACCATTACTCTGGAGGTTCCTCCGCAGGAGGTCATCACCCTCGACAACGTGACCGTGAAGGTCAACGCGGTCATCTATTTCCTGGTCATCAATCCCAACTGGGCCGTGACCAAAGTCATGAACTACGTGAACGCCACCTCGCAAATTGCCCAGACGACCCTGCGCAGCGTGTTGGGCCAGTCCTCGCTCGACACCCTGCTGGCCGACCGGGAAAAGATCAACACCGTGCTGCAGAAGATCATCGATGAGCAGACCGAACCCTGGGGCATCAAGGTCTCGACGGTCGAGATCAAGGATGTCGAGCTGCCCCAGACCATGCAGCGGGCGATGGCCAAGCAAGCCGAAGCTGAGCGCGAGAAGCGAGCGAAGATCATTCACGCGGAGGGGGAGTTCTCGGCCGCCAGCCAGCTCGCCGAAGCCGCGAAAATTATCGCCACACAGCCAAGCGCCCTGCAACTGCGCTACCTGCAGACCCTGACCGAGATCGGCGTCGAGCGCAACACCATGATTGTGTTCCCGATGCCCATCGACCTTATCCAACCCCTGCTCGACATTCGTCCGCGGGCGCCCGGGGCCCCGGCTGCACCTTCCGGGGCGGCTTCCAAGACCTGATCCCAGCGGCCTCGGCTCCCGTCGACCTGGTCACCGTCCTGGTCCTGGGCCTGGTGGCCGGTCTTTTCGTGCTCGCCAACTACGGAGAGCGGTCCAGCGCCGCGCGGGTGGTGACCATCGTGCTCACCATCACCATCGGCCTGCTCTTCACTGCGGCCGGTACCTTCACCAGCCAATGGGTTGGGCTCCTGATGGTGGTGGCGCTGGCCGCCTCGCTCCTCTACCTCCTTCCCAGCGTGCAGCAGGTGGTGGCTAAAGGCGTGCCGCTGCGGCCGGGCTCGACGGTGAACTACGTCGCCCTCTCCCTGGCCCTGCTCCTGTTTGCCTTCCAGCTGGGAACCCAATTGACGGTCGACGTGCTCGGCCTCTTGGCCAAGAGCCCACCGTTCACCCTGGCGGACCTCTTGGTGCAGGAGATTCCGCTGATCGTCATCGCCGTCCTGGGAGTCGGCTTCCTGGTGCGACGTAGCTGGCCCGAAACGATCGATCGGCTGGGCCTTCGCCCCCTGCGCAAGACGTGGTGGGTGTACGCGCTGGTGGCGGTGGTCGCGTTCCTGGCCGTGGGCTACGGGATCGATCAGCTGGCGTCGTGGCTGAGCCCCGAGACGCAGAAGCGCGTCAATGACGCCAGCCAGGTGGTCTTCCACAGCCTGAGCAATCCCGGGGCCGTCGTCCTCCTCGGGCTGACCGCCGGGGTGTCGGAAGAGCTGATCTTCCGGGGGGCGATGCTCCCCCGGTTCGGCGTGCTCGCCACCTCCCTGTTGTTCGCCGCGGTCCACACGCAGTACGGCATAACCTTCGCCACCCTGGAGGTCTTCGTCATCGGCCTCGGGCTGGGCTGGCTGCGCCTGCGCGCCGGGACCCTCGCGTGCATTGCCAGCCACGCCGGGTACGACATCATCGTCGGGTTGCTCGCCCTCCACTAGTTTTCCCCTTACAGAACATCCGTTCGGGCGATGCCGGGCGTATAATCCAGCCCAAATCCACGCCCTCGTCCCAGCACAGCACTTGCCCTGCATCTATGCCGTCGTCAACCAGAAGGGTGGAGTCGGAAAGACGACCACGGCGATCAACGTGGCCGCCAACCTTCCCGACCTCGGCAAGTCCGGCCTGATCGTCGACATGGATCCGCAGGGCAACACCACCAGCGGGTTTGGCATCGACAAGAGCCGGCTGGCGGGCAGCGTCTACAACGTCATCATCGAGGCCGCCGACGTCAATGCGGTCATCCGTCCGACCGGCGTGCCAGGCCTCGATATCCTCCCCTCCCACCGATCGCTGGCTGGCGCCGAAATCGAGCTGATCGGACTACCCCGCCGGGAGCGGCGGCTGGTGTACGCGCTGGACATGCTCCGCAACGCCTACGACTACGTGATCATCGACTGTCCGCCCTCGCTGGGCTTGCTCACCGTCAACTGCCTGGTGGCCGCGGAGTACATGCTGATCCCTATCCAGTGCGAGTACTACGCGCTGGAAGGCCTGGGGGCGCTGACCCATACCTCGCAGCTGATCCAGCGCGAGCTCAACCCCAGGCTGAAGATCGGCGGCATCGTGCTCACCCTTTTCGACCCGCGCACCACGCTGGCCTGGCAGGTGGCAGAGCAGGTGCGCAGCCAGTATCCGGACGAGACCTTTCGCACCATCATCCCGCGCAACGTGCGCTTGAGCGAGGCACCCAGTCACGGGATGCCGATCACCCAGTACGATCCGGCCTCTCGGGGCGCGGTCGCCTACCACGAACTGACCAAGGAGTTAATCTCCCGCGGCGCCGCGGCGAACCACCACGAACTGACCAAGGAGTTGATCGCCAGATGAACAAGCGGCGCGGCCTGGGGCGCGGGCTGGAAGCGCTCATCCCCTCCGGCGAATACCTTGACGACACGGCGGTCGGCATGGCGCAGCGCCAACAGGCCCTGCGCATCCCGATCCAGGACATCCGACCCAACCCGGACCAGCCCCGCCAGGCCTTCGGTCCAGAGGCCCTCCAGGAGCTGGCCGACTCCATCCGGCAGCACGGCATCCTGCAACCCCTCCTCGTCCGCGAGCTCCCCGATGATGGCTACGAGTTGATCGCCGGCGAGCGCCGCCTGCGCGCCGCCCAGATTGCCGGCCTGACCGAGGTGCCAGTGATCATTCACAACGGCTCCACCGATACCGCCGACGAGCGCCTGCAACTGTCGTTGATCGAGAACCTGCAACGGTCCGACCTCAACCCGGTCGAGGAGGCGCGGGCCATCCAACGTCTTCTCATGGAGTTCGGCCTGACGCAGGACGCTGTAGCCGACCGCCTGGCCAAGAGCCGTGTGGCGGTCGCAAACACCGTACGGCTGCTGCGACTTCCCAGATCCGCAGTAGACGCCCTCGAGGCCGGCGTTATTACGGCGGGTCACGCGAAGGCTCTCCTAGGACTTGCGACCCTTGCCCAGCAGGAAGCGGCGCTCCAGCAGATCATTGATGGACATTGGAGTGTCCGCCAGACGGAAGACTGGGTTCGGGCCCGGGAGGGAGCGAGCCGCCGCCGCGAGCCGCGTCAGCGGATTGGGGTCGACGCGGAGACACTGGCCCTTGAAGGTGAGTTCAGGAGTGCGTTGGGTACCAAGGTCATTTTGACCAGGATCAAGGATGGCGGGCGCCTGACGATTGAGTTCTACAGCGATGTAGAGCTCGATGTGCTGCGAGCCAAGCTGATCGGCCGCTAGCTCCGTTGGTTCCACGTGGAACACGAGTGGCGCCTGCGCTCTGCCAGAGCCGTATTCCATGGGACCACTCCCTGATCAAGAATTCGATGGGCTACGAGACTCAGAGCTGATCGGCCGTATCTCCTTTGTTCCACGTGGAACACCCAGTGGCGCTTGGGGCGCTGCCCCGAGCTATGTTCCACGGGGAACATTGCTTGGCCAAGACCTGCCTATTCGGCGATCCAGCGGTCGCCCGTACGGGCGTAGTCGTGGATCTCGTCCGGCTTAAAGAACAGGTCGATTTCGACTTCCGCTCGTTGCGGCGAGTCCGACCCGTGGATCAAGTTCATCCCCAGGTCCAAGGCCAGATCGCCCCGGACGGTGCCGGGGCCCGCCTTCAGCGGATCGGTGGATCCCATCAGCGTCCGGACCACGGTGACGGCCTCCCGCCCTTCCCAGATCATGGCGACCACCGGTCCGGAGGTGATGAACTTGACCAGGCCGTCGAAGAACGGCTTGCCTTTGTGCTCGGCATAGTGGCGGCCGGCCAGCTCCGGAGTAATTCGGATCATTTTGAGGGCTATCAGCTTCAACCCGCGCCCCTCCAGCCGGCTGACGATCTCCCCGATCAACCCGCGCTGCACCCCGTCTGGTTTCACCAGAACGAGCGTGCGCTGAGTCATTGAGCCGGAGCAGCCAGGGTCGGCCGACCGTTCAACAGGGAGACCTCGTCCAGCGGCCAGATCCGGACCTCCGCCTTGCCCAGGATGTCCGCCTTGTGGATGAAGCCAAAGGTGCGCGAGTCGCTGGAGTGGTTGCGGTTATCTCCCATGACGAAGAAGCTATCCGGCGGTACCTGCACCTCGCGGCCGTCGGGCGGCCACGAGTTGTTGTAGGTCCATTTCTCGGGCAGGTAGGGCTCCTGCAGGACCTCGCCGTTGATGTACACGACCCCCTGGCTGATGCGCAGCCGATCGCCGGGGATGGCAATCACCCGCTTGATGAAGTCCCGCGTTTCCTCGTTGGGCGGGCGGAAGACGATAATGTCGCCCCGCTGCGGATCGTGCAGCTTGTAGGAAATCTTGGAGGCGACCAGCAGGTCGTTGTCGTGCAGCGTGCCGTACATGCTGGACCCGAGCACGTGGACGGTCTGGACCGCGTACTGGATGACGATGTAGAGGGCGAGCGCCAAAAAGACAATCTCGAGGGTGTCGCGGACGAACGACTTCTGGCGGGGCTGCTGGGGCGCCACGGCTCGCCCCACTAGTGTGAATCCATTTGCGGGCGTCTCATTCTAGTCGACGGCACCAGTCGTCAGGCGATTTGGCGAAGGAAGGGTGCCTCGCTGCGGAAGGGCCCGATGGCCGCCAGCTGGATGCTCTGACTGAAGAGGCGCTCGGCCACCCGGGTGATATCCCCTGGGGTCACCGCGTCGATCTGGGCGGTGGTCGCCTCCAGGTCCTCGATCCGACCCATGAGCGCTTCCTGCCCGCCGTACCAGGTGGCGACCGAGTTGGTGCTCTCCATCTGCAGCAGCAACCGGCCCTTGTAATACTCCTTGGCCTTGACCAGCTCCGCCTGACCCACCGGCTCGCTGGCCAGCCGCCGCATCTCGCCCACGATGGCGCCCACGGCGCGAGCCGCCTGGGCCGGATCGGTCCCGGCATACACTCCGAGCACCCCCGTGTCATAGAGCCGGTTGACGTAGGAATGGACGTCGTAGGCGAGGCCCAGCTTCTCCCGGACTTCCAGGAAGAGACGAGAGCTCATCCCTTCCCCCAACACCCCGTTGAGGATGTCGATCACATGCCGATCGCGGTCCATGTACGAGGGCGCATGGACGCCCAGGGCGATGTGCGCCTGCTCGGTCTTCTTGGTCTTGATCAGCACCCGCGGCTTGTGCCCGTTGGGGCTGGAGGCCAGAAACCCGGGCGGCGCGGCGCCGTTTCCGCGTGGCCGCAGCCGCGGCTGAATGAGCTCGATGGCCCGCTCGTGCGTCACCGGCCCAGCGATGGTGACCACCAAGTTTTTCAGGAGATAATGCTCCTCCAGGTAGCGCAGCAGGTCCTCGCGCGTCAGGGCTCGCACCGAGGCCTCGGTGCCGGCCGTGTCCCGTCCCAGCGGGTGATTGGGCCACATGATCTGTTCGAAAAGGCTGTGCACGTGCTCCTGGGGAGAGTCGAGGTACATGCGCAGCTCCTCCAGGATCACCAGCCGCTCCTTCTCTAGCTCGGTCGGGTCCAGCCGGGGCTGGAAGAGCATGTCGCCCACCACATCGATGGCCAGCTCGGCGCGGTGCTCGGGCACCCGGGCCCAGTACATGGTCAGCTCCTTATCGGTGGCCGCGTTCAGCACCCCGCCCACCCCCTCGATCGCCTCCGCAATCTCTTTAGCGCCGGCATAACGGGCGGAGCCCTTGAAGAACATATGTTCGAGGAAGTGGGATACCCCGGCGAGCTTGTCCGACTCGTAGCGGGAACCCACCCGGAACATGACCGCCAGGCTGACCGACGGCCGGTCTGGGAGTTCGATGGTGATCAACCGGGCCCCGTCCTGCAGCCTCTCCAGGCGAAACGGAGGAGAACTCAGGGGCACCGAATCAGTATATCGTAGGAGTTTGGCCGGGCCCGAAGCCTTCTCTAGCGCACCCATGACTACTGATTCCCTCGATATGCCATTTTATGACAGTCCAGAAGCAATGGTCGCCCTCGACTGGCTCCCCGGTGAGCGCGGGTTTGCGCTGGTTGGTGCCGGGGCGCTGGGGCTGGCCGAGCGCCTGTTCGGGTCCAGCCTGACGATCGGCGTCGCGGCCCACCGACCCTGGAAGCCCGGCGCCCCCCAGGCCCTGGTGATCCCGGTCACGGCGGAACGAATCGAGATCCGGATCCCAGACCGCGAGCCATGGGCCAGCCTGCTGGCCGGCCACCTGGCGGACCTCGCCGAGCCGGCCTCATTCGGTCGGCGCCTGGCTCAGGCGATCTCCCGATTGGAGGCCTGGCACGAGTCGGATACCGACTCCGGGAGCGGACCGGAGGAGCTGGCTGCCGAGCTGCTTCGACTGCGGCGGCTGGCCCCCTCACCCGAATCGGGGCAAGCCATCGGCGACGCGGTCGAGGCCCTTGACGATGGCCTTCCGGTGGACGTGGTGGCGGCCGCGCTGTACCGAGCCCTGGGCCAGAAGACGCCCGGCTAGCCTTCTTCGGGCGGCGGCTCGGGAGTCGGCCGCGGTTCGCCGAAACGAACGCGTTCCCCGGACCGGGCGCGGTCTCCATAACGGGGCCGGTCGGCAAAGCTGCGCCGGGGGGTCGCCTCCGGCGCCGCGGCGGGCGGTGCTTCGGGCGGGCGCCGGCCGGCGGCCGTCCCCTCGGGCCAGATCACGACCCGCCGGTTGGGCTCTTCGCCCTGGCTCTCGGTGCGGATCCCGGGCTCGGTGTCCAGGGTGACGTGCACGATGCGCCGCTCGTAGGCGGGCATCGGATCCATCAGGACGCGCTCGCCGCTACGGCGGGCGCGCTGGGCGAGCCGGAGGGCCATCTCGCGCACCGTCTCCTCGCGCCGCAACCGGTAGCGTTCCACGTCCACGATCACCCGCCGCCGGTCGGTGCGGCCCTCGTTGATGATCAGGTTGACAACGGCCTGAAACGAGCGCAGGGTCTCGCCCCGCCAGCCGATCAGCACGCCCAGGTCCTGGCCGGCAATGTCAATCGTCACCGGATCCTCCACGTTGCGCACGTACACCTGGGCGACGATGCCCATCTTGCCGAGCAGCTCCATCACCGCCAGGCGCGCATTGCCGGCATAGGTCTCCCGCAGGGTGACCCGGACTCGGGCCTGCGGAGACTCCTCCAGGACCTGGACTTCCACGTTTTCGCGCGCCTCTTCCAATTCCTCGAGGGCGCGCTCGATGGCTTCGTCGACCGTGGCTCCGCTGGTTTCGATGCTCGTCGTCATGTCCTCGGCCCCCCTCCAGGCAATGTAAGCGACCCCCACCCGGTAATGAAGTATTGCTGACCGATGGAGAACAGGTTGCTGACCACCCAGTAGAGGGCCAGCGCCGCCGGAAAGTTAATGGCGAAGAACCCGATCATGACCGGCATGAAGAGCGTCATGGTCTGGGTGACCTGCGCCGTTGAGGGATCCTGTCCGGCCATGCCACCCGCCGGCGTCATCATCTTGGTCTGCACGAACGTCGTCAGGCCGGCCAGCACGGGCAGAATCAGCATGCCCACGGCCACGGCCAGGGCGGCATGGCCAAACACGGATGCTGGCGTGGCTGCCACGTTCGGGATCCAGAGGAAGTGGTGGTCGTGGAGCCCCAGCGATTTCTGCGCGCCGAAAATCACCCAGTACAGGGCGATCAGGATGGGAGCCTGGACCACGGCCGGCAGGCATCCGCTCATCTGTGACAGGGGATTGATGCCGTGCTCGCGGTACAGCGCCATCGTCTCCTGGTTGAGTCGCTGGGGGTCTTTCTTGTACTTCTTGCGCAGCGCCGCCATCTGGGGCGCAATCTTCCGCTGCTCGCCCTGGATCCGGCGGGAAGTCGCCAGCTGGTACTGGAAGATGGGGGAGAGCACCACCTTGATCCCCACCGTGAGGAGGACGATGGCGATCCCAAACGGGCCGATCGTCTGGGCCAGCGGGTTGCCCGACAGACCAGTGACGAGCCAGTGAAGCCCGGCCGACATGGGAACGCCAAAGATGGTCCACCACGCCTTCCAGACGGGGTGCCACAGCTGACCGATCGAACTATCCAGCATCATGGAACCGGATCCCAGCCGCCTTCATGGAAGGGATGGCACCGGCCGATCCGCTTGACGGCCATCCACCAACCGCGGCGCCAGCCGTACTTCTGGATGGCTTCGTACCCGTACTGTGAGCAGGTGGGCGTGAAGCGGCACCCGCTGATAAGGCCAAACAGTGGACCCAGCGTGACCCGGTAGACGCGGATCAGGACCAGCGAGGCCGCGGTCATGTCCCCACCGACTTGGACCACAGCGCCTGGAGCTCGTCGCGCAGGCGCGCCGCATCGGCATCCACCGCGCGAGCCCGTGCCACTATCACCACATCCCGTCCCGCCTGGGTGCGCTCGGCCATGGGCCGAACGAGTTCCCGCAGGCGTCGCTTGATCCGATTGCGAACTACGGCGTTCCCCAGCTTCCGGCTGACCGCGAATCCGACCCGGGGATGGCCGAGACCATTATTACCCACAAACAACGCCAGGTAAGCAGAGGAGGCGCTGGCCCGGCCGGCCAGGGCGCGATCGAACTCGCTACGCCGGACCAGTCGAGCCCGGCGCTTCACACATACCGGCGAGCGGTCGGGGTGAGGACTTTGCGGCCCTTGAGCCGGCGAGACTTGAGGACGTTCTGGCCGCCCGGCGTCGCCATCCGGGCCCGAAACCCGTGGACGCGGCGCCGGTGTCGTTTTTTGGGTTGGAACGTTCGCTTCATGGTGAGGGACCCCCGGGTCGGACATTATACAGTCTGCCGACGGCACGATAAGCGGATCTGGGCTTCGAGTGGTCCTATCTGCCGACGGCACCCTGCTTAGAACGACTTCCCGCATCTCCCTCTGACCGTCGCTTCCGCCTGCCCGAAACCTGTCGATTTCGCCTGCCCTCGTTCGACGCATCAGTACAACCAGGAATAGATGGGAGGGGAAATGCGGTTGAAGAACGATGTGGCCGAGACGAATGAGGTGAAGTTCAGCAGGAGGAACAGCTCCCGGCCGGTCCGATCGGCCGACTCGCGTTGGCTGGCATTGATCATCCTGTGCACCGGCTTTCTGATGATCGTTCTCGACCAGACGATCGTGAACGTCGCACTCCCCTCGATTAAGAGCGACCTCGGCTTCTCGCAGGCTGGCCTTGCCTGGGTCGTCAATGCCTACCTGATCGCCTATGGCGGTCTCTTGCTCCTGGCCGGCCGGCTGGGCGACCTGGTCGGTCGCAAGCGGATCTTCCTGATCGGGCTGGCGATGTTCACGTCGGCCTCCCTGTTGTGCGGGCTGTCGATCAGCCAGCCGATGCTGGTGGCGGCGCGGTTTATCCAGGGGATCGGCGGCGCGGTGAGCACAGCCGTGATCCTGGGAATGGTCGTGACCATGTTTCCGGAGCCCGGGGAGCGCGCGCGGGCGATCGGCGTCTTCAGTTTTGTCGCCTCCGCGGGGGCCTCGATTGGCCTGCTGGCCGGCGGCTTCATCACCCAGGCGGTCAGCTGGCATTGGATCTTCTTCGTCAATCTGCCGATCGGGGTGGCCATCGCCGTGGTGGCATCGCGGTTGCTCGAGTCCGACCGCGGGATCGGGCTGGGCAACGGCGCCGACGTGGTCGGCGCGCTCCTGGTCACGGCGGCGCTGATGCTGGGCGTTTATACGATTGTTGAGTCATCAACATACGGATTGGGTTCAGCGCACACACTCGGATTCGGCGCGGTCGCGGTGGCGCTGCTCGCCGCCTTCGTCGTCCGCCAGGCGACGGCCCGCAACCCGCTGCTCCCGCTTCGCCTGTTTGGGTCCCGGAACTTCTCGGGTGCGAATGTGATCCAGGCCTCGATGGCCGCCGCCATGTTCGGGTTCTTCTTCCTTGGATCCCTCGACCTGCAGCGGGTGCTTCGCTACGGCCCGCTGGCGATCGGCCTCGCCTTCCTGCCGGTCGCCCTCGGGATGGGCGGGCTGTCGATCGGCGTCAGCGCCCGGCTGATCCTGCGATTTGGCGCCCACAGGGTGCTGCTGGCCGGGCTGGCCTTGATCACGGTGGCACTCGGACTGGTTGCGGCAGGGCCGGTCTACGACGAGTACCTGCGGGACCTGTTCGTCCCGATGGCGCTGCTCGGGATTGGCGCGGGGCTGGCCTTCCCGGCGCTGACCATCCTGGCCATGGCGCACACGACACCCAGCGACTCAGGGCTCGCCTCCGGACTGCTCAACACCACCGCGCAGGTCGGTGGCGCGCTCGGTCTCGCGGTCCTCGCCACGCTGTCGACGAGTCGGACCGGGCAATTGCTCGCGCAGGGCCAGGGGATCGCGGCCGCGCTGAGTGGGGGCTTCCACTCGGCCTGGGCGATCGGCGCCGGGATAGGACTCGCCTCGATCGTGCTGGCTGCCACCGTGCTGAAGCCCGCAGCCGAATCGGAGAGTTCGATCGCCGAAGAAGAAATTCCTGCCTAGTAGGGACGAGTCGCTTTGGAATCGGCGAATCGTCGGGAGACCGGCCAGTCGAGTGACCAGACCGGCTCGCTGTGCCGTCGGCAGACTGTATTTGCACGCGCCCGTGGGCTTTGCTATGATGCCGCTGCCCTGGAGAGCTGCGGCACTCTCTAATCACAACTTATGCACATGGGGGTGGGGACACTCCCTTAGGGTTCTCCACTTCTGGGGAACACCTGTGAATAAGTCTCAATCCAGCAAGCCGCCCATGGGCCAACGTTTCCGTCTTGCGTGGCCACTGCCCCGCCAGGTCGGGCTCCGCTCTCCACTGAAGGCGTGGACCGTTGGTGGAGGAGCGTATGACCCCGGATCAGATTTGGCAAGCGGCGCAGGAAGAGCTTCGATTCCAGCTCAGTAAGCCCAGCTACGAGACCTGGCTCAAGAATGCCTCCCTGGTCGCCCAGGAGAAGAACGCCTTCCGGATCGGGGTCCCGACCAAGCTGGCCAAGGACTGGCTGGAAGACCGGTACTCCGCCGTCATCAAGGAAACCCTGTCCGCCCTGGTCAGCGGGGATGTCAGCGTGGCCTTCGAGGTGGTGGCCGGCACTCGCGAGGCCAGAAGTCACGGCGCCGACACCGCCGTGGCGGTCGCGGAGGAGCCGCCGGTCGAGGAGGTGACGCTGGACGAGGCCTCCCAACTCAACCCCAAGTTCCAGTTCCAGACCTTCGTGGTCGGCAACAACTCGCGCTTCGCCCATGCGGCCTGCCGGGCCGTGGCGGAGTCCCCGGCCAAGGCCTACAACCCCCTCTTTCTTTACGGGGGAGTCGGGCTGGGCAAGACCCACTTGATGCACGCCATCGGCCACGCAGTCCTGGAGAAGTACAAGCGGCGCAAGGTGGCCTACGTCACCAGCGAGAAGTTCATGAACGAGATGATCACGTCGATCCAGGAAGGCAAGATGACCGACTTCCGTACCCGGTATCGGACCGTCGACGTCCTGCTGATTGACGACATCGCCTTCCTGGCTGGCAAGGACCGCACCCAGGAAGAGTTCTTCCACACCTTCAACTCGCTGCACGAGCTGAACCGGCAAATCGTCATCTCCTCCGACCGCCCGCCCAAGGAAATCCCCACCCTGGAGGACCGCCTGCGCTCCCGGTTCGAGTGGGGCCTGATCGCGGACATCCAGCCGCCCGATTTTGAGACCCGGGTCGCCATCCTCAAATCCAAGGTGGGCCCTTACACCAAGCTAGTGCCGGAGGATGTGCTCGCCTTCATGGCCCACAAGATTCAGCGGAACATCCGCGAACTGGAAGGGGCACTCATCCGGGTCGTCGCCCACGCCTCGCTCAACCACCAGCCGATCTCGCTGGAGCTGGCTACCAAGATCCTGCAGGACGTGATCCCCTCGGCCGAGTCCAAGACCCTCTCCATCGAGGCCATCTCGCGGACCGTGGCCAACTTCTACCACATCAGCCTCGAGGAGATGCGAGGCAAGCGCCGCGACAAGCACATCGTCTTCCCCCGCCAGGTGGCCATGTACCTGATCCGGGAGGAGACAGCGTCCTCCCTGCCGGCCATCGGCCAGGCCTTCGGCGGGCGCGACCACACAACCGTCTTGCATTCGTACGAGAAGATCTCGACCGAGGCCAAAGAGGATCCGCGGCTGCAGGCGGACCTGCGCAAAATCCGCGAGGTCCTGTATTCCCACTGACGGGTGTGGAGAAGGAACAGGTATGGACGTGGATAGCCCGAGTGGGACCGTGGCTGTGGACCGGACACCACCGGAATGCACCCCTTTTCCCGCTATAATGAGGGCCGTTTTCAATACGAACGGAAGGGTTTTCCCCGCTGTGCACCGGCCTACGATTACGTCTATTCAGAAGATAGCGTCTTCCTTGCCGTCAGCCGGTGTGGAGAAGGAGCAGCGATGAGGGTCACGTGCTCCACGCAGAACCTCGGACAGGGACTGCACATCGTCTCCCGAGCGGTCTCGTCACGCACCACACTGCCCATCCTGAATAACGTCCTGATGGAGGCCAGCCCAGGCAAGCTCCGGCTGACCGCCACCAACCTGGAAATCGGTATCAAGCAGGCAATTGAGGCCGAGGTCCAGGAGGAGGGCAGCATCACGGTTCCGGCTCGCCTCCTCACCGATTACGTCTCGGCTAATCCTGATGCCTCCATTTCCATGACGCTGGACAAGAAGAACCAGTCTCTGAAGCTCAAGAGCGAGCACTTCGACGCCGATATCCGGGGCATCGATCCGGCGGACTTTCCTCCGGTCCCCAGCGGAACCGAGGGCCGGAAGGTGCAGCTGTCCCAGGCCGACCTGAAGGACGCCATTGAGCAGACTGTGATCGCTGCGTCGTCGGACGAGGGCAGGCCCGTCCTCACCGGTGTCTACGCCCAGCTCAACGGCGGGCACGTGACCTTCGCGGCGACCGATGGCCACCGGCTGGCCGTGAAGACCCTGGCCGTCCCGGCGGACGGGCAGCAACCGGACACCATGGTCATCCCCGCCCGCGCCCTGGCCGAGCTGAGCCGCATCCTCAAGGGCGGCAGCGAGCAGGTGGATCTGACGGTGGCCCCCCAGAAGAACCAGGTGTTCTTCAGGGCCGGCGAGGTGGAACTCATGAGCCGGCTGATCGAGGGCACCTATCCCAATTACAAGCAGGTCATCCCCAACGACACGACGACCACCATCACTCTCAAGACCCAGGATCTCCTAACCACCACGCGGGTGGTCTCGCTCTTTGCCCGCGACGCCGCCAACGTGGTCAAGTTCAAGGCCGAGGGCGGCAAGCTGACCCTCACCGCCAACACCAGCGAGGTGGGGCAGAACACCGCCGACGTGGAGGCGAAGATCGACGGCAACGACCTGCAGGTGGCCTTCAACGCCAAGTACGTGCTGGACGTGCTGGGAATCATCGGGGCCGACGAGGTGACCCTGGGCTTTACCGGCCCGCTCAACCCCGGCATGATCAAGCCAGTGGGGAAAGACGATTACCTCTACATCATCATGCCGGTCAGGGTCGCGATGTAGCCAGACCCCTTAAGGGTCGGGCTGAGCCCCAAGCCACCGGCGATGTTCCTCTCCAACATCTCCCTCTTCGATTTCCGCAACTACCAGGAACTCAACCTCCCCCTCGAGCGGTCGGTCACAGTTCTCACCGGCGGCAACGCGCAAGGGAAGACCAACCTGGTGGAAGCGGTGGCCCTGGCGGCCCTGGCCCGCTCGCCGCGCACCCAGCAGACGGCCGAGTTGATCCGCTTCGGGCAACCGCAGGCGCGGGTGACGTGCCTGATCCAGCGGGAGGCGGGCATGGAGGAACTGGACATTCGGATCACCGCCGGCGGCCGCCCCGAGCAGGCGAGGACCAGCAAGCGGTTCCAGGTCAACGGACGGGCCCGATCGGCCACGGACATGGTGGGGGAACTGCGGGTGGTGCTCTTCTGGCCGGACGACCTGCAGCTGATCAAGGGACCGTCGGAGTTGCGGCGCCGTTTCCTGAACACGCTGCTGACCCAGCTGGAGCGCGAGCATGCCCGGGCCCTGACCGATTACCAGCACCTGCTGGAGCAGCGCAACGCGCTCCTGAAGGCGATCCGAGAGGGAAGCCAGTCCCCGACCGGCCTGGACTACTGGAGCGACGCGCTCGCCCGGGTGGGTGCGGCCATCATGGTCGAGCGGCAGCGCCGGGTGCTGGAGCTCCAGCCCCTGGCGGCGGCTTTCCACCGCGAACTGACCGACGACCGGGAGCACCTGGAGCTGCTCTACCGCCCCAGCGGGGCTCGGGTCGGAGAAGCGCCGCCGGACGCGGTGGCCGAGCAGTTGCGCACGGCCATGGCGCGCAGCCGCGACGAGGAAATTGGCCGTGGACAGACAGTTGTCGGACCGCAGCGGGATGATCTGGAAATGCGGCTCGACAGCCGGGAATCGCGCCTCTACGCCAGCCAGGGGCAGCAGCGGACGGCCATCCTCAGCCTGAAGCTGGCCGAGCTTCATTACCTGGCCGAGGCCACGGGGGAGCAGCCCGTCCTGCTACTGGACGATGTGATGTCGGAGCTGGACCAGTCCCGGCGCGAGCGGCTGCTTGCCGCCCTGGAGCCGGGGCCCCAGGCCATGATCACCGCCGCCGACCTGCATGATCTGCCGGGCAGCTTCCTGGAGCAGGCGGCCATCTTCCAGGTGGAAGCGGGGCGGGTGCATGCGTAGTCTCAAGGACGCCTTGCCGGGGACGCTGCGCGGGCTTGGCATTGCCCGCCGGACGCGGGAGGCTCAGGCGCTCCTGCTCTGGGCAGAGGTGGTAGGTGAGCCGCTGGCCTCCGAGACCGAAGCGCTGCAGTTGCGCGGCAGCACCCTCTGGGTCCGGACGAGTAGCGCGCCGCTGGCGCACCAGCTGCATATCGAGAAGCCCCGCTTGCTTCAGCTCCTGAACGACCGGATCGGTGCCACCGCGGTCCGCGACATCCGCTTTCGGCAAGGGATGCCCGGCCGATGAGCCAGCCGGCCGCCCCCGCCCTCAACCAGGCCCAGGAAACGGCGGTGGCGCACGGCAACGGACCCCTGCTGATCATCGCCGGCGCCGGCACCGGCAAGACCCGCGTGCTGGTCGAGCGCTACCGGCGATTGCGGACTGAAGGGGTGCCGGCTGAGGCGATCCTGCTGCTCACGTTCACCGACAAGGCCGCCCGCGAGCTGCTGGACCGGATCGAGCTGCTGGACCCGGCTCCCACCGCCGAGCGGTGGGTGACCACCTATCACGCCTTTGCTCAACGACTGCTGCAAGACGATGGCTGGGTGGCTGGGGTACCGCGGCCCTTCCACATCGTGTCCCAGGTGCGCCGGTGGGAGCTGATGCGGGATGTTCTGCTGGAGCTGCGCCCCGCCAGCCTCTTTCACCCGCAGCGCCCCTACGAGCAGATCGCGGACCTGCTGAAGCTCATCGAGCGGGCCAAGCAAGAGATGATCGGCCCGCCAGAGTTCCTACAATGGGCGGCCGCTCAGGCCCAGGCGGAGGATCCGCTGGTGCAGCGGCAGCGAGACGCGGCGGCCGTCTACGCCCGTTACCAGGCAGTCATGCTGGCCGGCTCGGCGATGGATTTCGACGACACCATCTTCTACAGCGTGCGCCTGCTCACCGAGCACCCGGCCGTGCTGGCCCGCCAGGCGGGGCGGTTCGCCTACCTGATGGTGGACGAGTTTCAGGACACGAACCTGGCCCAGAGCCGGCTCCTGGAACTGCTGGCGTCCAGCCACCGCAACCTGGTGGTGGTGGGAGACGATGACCAGTCGATCTACAAGTTCCGCGGGGCCTCGGTCGCCAACCTCAAGCGGTTTCAGCGGATCTTTCCGGAGGCGTTGGTGGTCCGGCTCGAAGAGAATTATCGGAGTCGGAGCCCCGTGCTGCGGGCAGCGGCCAGGCTGATCGCCGTCGATCCAGGCCGGCTGCCCAAGTCCCTCCTGTCGACCCGCGGCGAGGGCCCACCGCTGACGGTGATCGAGGCCAGTGGCGTGCTGGACGAGGCCGACGGCGTGGCTACGTATGTCAAGGATGCCATCGACGGCGGCCGCCACAAGCCCAGCCAGATCGCCATCCTGCTGCGCGCCAACGCCCATCTCCAGAATTTCGCCCGGGCCCTGCAGCGCCGCGGCGTCGCCTACCAGATCAGTGGGGGCCGGGGCTTTTACCAGCAGCCGGAGATCAAGGACTGCATCGCCTTCCTGCGCTCGGTCGAGTCGCCCGACGACCCGGTCTCGCTCTTACGGTTGCTCAGCCTGCCGCGCTACATGGACGATCCACTGGAAGCCGGCCGCTGGGCCCGGGTGGCGCGCGACCGCGGGCTGAGCCTCTACCAATACCTCGAATCGCGCGAGGAGCCCGGTGTCCGCCGGCTGGTGACCGACCTGCGCGGCTTCGCCGCCCTCCGCCTGCGGCTGGGGGTGGACGACCTCTTCTACGAGATCATGGAGCAGACCCGCTACCTCGACCTCGACCGCTTCCGCGGCGTGGTGGAACAACTGCAGGTGAGCGCCAACGTCCAGCGGTTGGCCGAGCTGATCGCCGAGTACTGCGACGAGCACCCGGACCATCACCTGAGCGCCTACCTGGCCCACCTGGCCACCACCGAAGCGGCACAGGCCGACGAGGAGATCGCTCCTCTGGATGAGCACCTCAACGCGGTGCGGCTGATGACCGTGCACCAGGCGAAGGGATTGGAGTTCGAGCTGGTGATCGTTCCGCACCTGGTCGAGGGGCGCTTTCCCGCCCAGCGCCGGGGTGAGGGGCTGACCCTGCCCGACGCGCTACTCTCCGAGGACCTGCCGCCCACCGAGCTGCACCTGGCGGATGAGCGGCGGTTGGCGTATGTGGCGGTGACCCGCGCCCGGCAGGAGCTGGTGTGCACCTGGGCGCAACGCTACGAGGGGAGCCGCGACTGGCGCCCGTCGCGCTTTCTGGAAGCGATTCGTGGCCAGGAGGCTCGCGTCCTGCACGCCAAAGACGTGCTCGGTCCGGCCCCTCCGCTGGAGCTCTCCATCGTGCCCGGCCAGGTCGAGCTGCCCCTGCCCGATGCGGCCCCCCTGCCGCCCCTCTCGTACACCGCGCTGGACAGCTATCTCCGGTGTCCGCAGCAGTACCAGTACCGCTTTGTGTTCCGGCTGCCGACGCGCCAGCGTCCGCAGATGCAGTTCGGTCGCATCCTGCACGACACCCTCAAGGACGCGTTGGGGGCGATCGAGGCCGACCGGCCGCTCACCTGGCAGATGCTGGAGGCGGCCTACGCGGCGGCCTGGGCGCGCGAGCGCTTTTGCGCGCCGGAACAGGCGCCCAGCCTGCAGGAGCTGGGGCAAACCTATTTGCGGCGGGCCTTCGACCAGGGCGACCTGAAGAAGGCGTTGCTGCTGGAGCAGCCGTTCAGCCTCCCCATCGACGGCCTGCGGGTGACCGGTCGCATCGACCGGGTGGACCGCTTGCCAGACGGTGGCTACGAGGTGATCGATTACAAGACGGGAGCCGCTCGGCGGGCCCAGGACTTGCAGCGCGAGCTCCAGTTGGGGATCTATGCGATGGCGGCCCGCGAGGTGTTCCGGTTCGACCCGCTGACCCTGAGCTACTACTACCTCGAGACCGGCGAGCGGGTGTCGGTGGAGAAGCCGGCGGCCCAGCTGGCCGAGGACCGGGCGGTCATCCGGCGGGCGGCCGAGGGAATCGCCGCCGAGCTCTTTCCGGCGCGCCCCGACCGGGTGAAATGCGCGGCCTGCGACTTTCGCTTGCTCTGCCCCAGCGCCGCGTTTTAGCCGGCGGAAACTACGATCGAGTTCTGGCCACCCTGGCCAGGAAGCGGGCAATCTTGAAGGCGGCCTGCGGGTCCATCGCCTCTCGAGCCCGGCGGCGGTCGGCCTCCCGTTCCGGCTCTGGCTTGGCGTACCAGGCACGCACCGCCTCCACCAACTGGCTGACGTGTGGCACAAACTGGCCCACCCGCAGGCGCAAGACCTCGCGCACGTTGCCGGTCTCCTGACCGGGGAGCCGGGCGGTGAGCAGCAGGGGACAACCACAGGCCAGCGCCTCGGCGATCATGCCGGGGCCGGCGCGGGTGACGACCAGGTCGGAGGCGAGCATGAGCTCCGGCATGTTGTCCACAAAACCGAAAACGTGGACCCCGGTGTGGCTCTCCTCCCGCAGGCGGCGGGCCAGCCGCTCGTTGCGGCCGCACACGGCCAGCACCTGCAGGTCGAGGGGGAGCGCCGCCAGGGCGCGCGCGTAGCGATCGAGCGGCTCCGTGCCGTCCCCGCCGCCGACCAGTAACACGGTGGGGGCGTACGGTCGGAGCTTCAGCGCTTGCCGAGCGGTGCGGCGGTCGGGGTAGCGGCGGATCGCATCGGAGAGGCGGGGATGCACAGGGAGGCCGGCCCGGAAAAGCCGAGCCTCTGGGATGCCGCGCTGCCGGCAGAGCAGCATGGCTTGCTCCGACGGACAGACGACAAAGGAGGCGCGCGGGTCCGTCCAGGCGTGATGGAAGTTGATCCAGTCGGTGATCACGGTGACCAGGGGGACGGCTTGGGGCAGGACATCGAGGGCGACGTGATTGAGGAGCGGATGGAAGCTGGCCACCAGTGCCGGTGGCGGATCCAGCAGCTGGCGCATGCGGGGGCGCAGCCCGCGGCCCAGGGTGCCCTGGATGGTCCGTACAGTGGGGGCGGCATTGGTGAGGTGGTACCCCAGCGCCCAGAGGGCGGGGGCGTGGCGGGTGATCGGGCCGTAGAGGGCGGTCACCCGGCGAGCCAGGATGCCGGCCTGGCGCGACATCGGGTCTTCCAGATCGACGCTGAAGCGCTGCGGGGCCACCCGCTCGAGGGCGGCTTGTACGGCTTCGGCCGCCACCCGGTGACCGGCGCCGGTTTCCGAGAACAGGAAGACCAGCCGCGGCCGGTCGGTTAAATCAGCCGTTCGGCCGCCTGCATCTGCGCGCGTGTGCCGATGGCCACCAGCAGGTCGTCGGTTTCGAGCACTTGGGTGTCGGCGGGATTGATGCGCAGCTGCCCGCTGCGCTTGCGGATGGCGAGCACACTGGCCCCCACCGCGCGGAGACCGGAGTCCGCCAGGGTGGTGCCCAGCAGCCTGGACCCAGTCGGGATCAGCAGCTCCTCGACCACCAGGTCGATGTTCTCGCCCTGCAGCACCGTGTCCAGCAGATCGACCGCAACCGGATGGATGGCGAGCGCCGCCATCCGATGCGCGCCCATTACATAGGGGGAGACCACCTGGTTCGCGCCGGCGCGCCGCAGCTTCTCGGTTGAATCCTGGAAGGAGGACCGGGCCACGATGAACAGCGCTGGGTTCAGGGCTCGCGCGGTCAGAGTGATGAAGACATTGCGCTCGTCCGAGTCCACCGCGGTGACCAGTCCCTTGGCCCGCAGGATGCCGGCTTCCAGCAGGGCCTCGTCCGAGGCCGCGTCCCCCTCCACGAACAGGACCTGGCTGGCCCGCAGCCGGCTGAGCGGCTCCGGGTTGGCCTCGACCACCACGAATGGCGTCCCAGTCTGGGTAAATTCAGCGGCCACCCCGGTCCCCATCCGGCCGTACCCGCAGACGATGTAGTGATCGTTCAGGCTCTCGACCCGCCGCTCCATTCGACGCCTCCTAGCGTAGCTGGCGAGCTGTCCCTCGACGAGCAGCTCGCCGAAGATTCCAAACGTATACAACATGGTGCCCACCCCGCTGATGATCACCGTCATGTTGAAAATGCGGCCGGCTGAATCCAGGGGGTGGACCTCCTGGTAACCGATGGTGGTGACCGTCGTCATCGTCATGTAGACGGCGTCGATAAACGACCAGTGCTCTAGCACCATGTAGCCGGTGATGGCGTAGACGAAGACCAGGGCCAGGGCCAGGAGTGGGAGCCGGAATCGCCGGAGCGGGCTGTGGGCTGGGACGGGAGTTTGACCTGGGGCTCGGCCGGGTACCGAGATGATGTCACACCGTAACATACGATCTCGACCCTCACAATCCCGTACCGAGCCTGCCGCCGATCCAGAATTGACCCCACCGGGCTGGTCGAGGACGATGTGAGGAGCGCCCGGTTTACGGGACGTCCACAGGAGGCAGTACGAGCGACCGCCGGCCACTGGCCATCGTCAGCGTCCATGCCTCGCCGCTCGCGGCCCTGGGGTCGCAGGAGAACGGCGGGATGAACGTGTACGTGCGCGCTGTCTGCGAGGAACTGAGCCAGCACGGCGTCCCGACCGAGGTGTTCACCCGCCGCACCGACGACACCGGCCCGGACCGGGTCCGGCTGGCGGATCTCAGCTGGGTGACGCGTATCCAGGCCGGCGATCCGGCCGCCCCGGCCAAGGAGGACCTCTTCGACCTGCTCCCGGCCTTCACCCAGGCGGTCCTGGCCGAGCAGGAGCGGCGCGGCGTGGACTACCAGCTGATCCACAGTCACTACTGGCTCTCCGGCTGGGTGGCGCGGCGGCTGAAGGCGGAGTGGGGGATTCCCTGGTTTCACACCGCCCACACCCTGGCCCGCGTCAAGAATGAGCGGGCGGCCGCCGGGTCGATACCCGAGCCGGAACACCGGATCGCCGTTGAACAGGCCGTGGTCCGCGACAGCGACCGGCTGGTCGCGTCGACCATGGCCGAGGCCGAGGACCTGATTCGGCTGTATGGCGCCGACTGGGCCCACCTCACGGTGGTCCCACCGGGCGTCAGCCTCAAAGTCTTCGGGCCGCGGCCGACGCGGGAGCTGCGGCTTCGGCTGGGCTTGCGCGATACGCGCGTGATCCTGTTTGCCGGCCGGCTGGAGCGACTCAAGGGTGCCGAGACCCTGCTGGAGGCGTTCGCCATCCTGCAACGCCAGCCGCCGGTGACCCAGCCGCTGGCCCTGATCGTGATCGGGGACGACAGCCACAACGGGGCGGTGGAGAGCCGCGCCGACGGGGGCGAGCGCCGGCGGCTGGAAGCCGTGGCGGCCCGGCTGGGGATTGCCGGCTCCGTTCGGTTCATGGGAGCGGTGGCCCAGGGCGCCCTGGCCACCTACCTGAGCCTGGCCGACGTCTGCGTCGTTCCCTCATACACCGAGTCCTTCGGGCTGGTGGCCCTGGAGGCGGCCGCCTGCGGCACACCCGTGGTGGCCGCCCGGGTGGGAGGCCTGCCGGCCATCGTCAAGGACGGGCTGACCGGCTATACGATCCCGGGGCACCAGCCAGCCCTGTACGCCGAGCGGATCGGCCAGCTGCTCCAGGACGATGAGCTCCGCCGTTGCTTCAGCCGGCGCAGCCGGATGGTCGCCACCCAGTTCAGCTGGGAACGGACCGTCGAGCGTCTGCTCGAGGAATACCGCCAGGCCGAGGAAGTCGAGCTGCAGCCGGCCGTGGGCCGCTAACTGCGCCCGCTGAAGTAACCCGCGGCGCCATCCCCTCCCCCCGGGACTGGAGGGAGGGGAAACAAGCTCGCGCCATTCTCTCCCGCCCCAGCCTTGAAGAGAGCGGAAATGAGGCTGGGGTTGACAACCGCCCTGGGATTTGATTAACTGACCAAACTTAGTTGACTGACCATTCAATCAACCAGGAGCGCCATACCCGGGGAGGGGACCAGACCCGCGATCGGATCGTGGAAGCGGCCTATCGAGCCTTGCTGAAGCAGGGATACCACCAGACCTCCATGAAGGACATTGCCGCCGAAGCCGGGGTGGCGCCCGGGCTGGCCCACTACTACTTCGAGAGCAAGGAGGACTTGCTGGTGGCGGTCATCGACCGGGCCTGCCTGCCGCTCAAGCTGGAATGGGACGCGCAACGCCGCCTGCTGGGCGGCGAGGCTCCCAGCCCGGAGCAGGCGCTGTCGCAGGCTTTGGCGGGCTTCCAGTTCGCCAAGGAGGAAGTGCGGCGGTTTCTGGACATACATCGGCTGGTGTTCGACATGTTCGGGGTAGGGCTGCACAACCCACGCATTGCCGCCGCGGTGGCGCGGTTCATCAATGAGCGTCGCGAGGATATCGCGCTGATCGCCCGGGCGGTGGTGGCGGCCTCGGCGGTCAAGCCGGCCTCCGACCCGGAGGCGCTGGCGGCGGCCGTCTGGGGAGCCGTGAACGGCATCGTCCTGCAAAAGTTGATGGACCCCGACTTCGATTCGGATGCGGCGATCAACGCGCTCTCGGAGATGGCGTTCACCCTGGCGGCCGTCCCGGTCCCCGCCAGGATCAGCGAGGGGAGGGAGTAACGATGTTCGCGGCCTGGGGTCGATTCGTCTATCGGTTTCGCTGGCTGGTGCTGGGCTTCTCGGGCGTCATGCTGACGGCGTCGATCGTGGCGTTGAGCCAGGGCGGGACTCTTCAGAACACCAGCCAGCCCGGGCTCGAGTACGCGCGAGCCGCCGGCCTGATCGCCAGCGAGCTGCCCCAACCGGGCGGATCGTCGTTCGACCTCATCTTCCGCAGCAGCGCCCTGACGGTCTCGGACCCAGCCTTCAAGGCGGCCATGGATTCGGCTCTGGCTCCGCTGCGGGCCGACTCCCGGGTGGACCTGGTCAGCACCCCGTATTCCAGCCCACCCAGCGCGGCCGCCGCGCTGCAATCGCGGGATGGCCACGCGGCGCTGGCTGTCGTCTCCGTGAAGGATGACTTCCCCACCGCCCGCCAGTACTACGAGCAGCTGCGCGGGCTGGTCCATTCCGACCAGCTGACGGTCCTGGCCACCGGAAACCTGGCCGTCGGCCACGACTTCGACACCATCCTGAAGGCCGACCTGCAGCGGGCCGAGGTGGTGTCGCTGCCGCTGGCCGCGCTGCTGCTGCT
Organism: Candidatus Eiseniibacteriota bacterium; assembly: GCA_035635515.1. Classification (GTDB taxonomy): domain Bacteria; phylum Chloroflexota; class Dormibacteria; order CF-121; family CF-121; genus CF-121. The sequence continues at coordinate 23,324 of DASQAY010000059.1, forward strand.
GGTCGTCTTCGCCACCGTGGTGGCCGCCCTGTTGCCGCTGGGGGTCGGCGGTCTGGCGGTGCTGGGGGGGCTGGCCGGTGTCGGTCTGCTGGCGCGGGTGACCGACGTATCGACCTACGCCACCAACATCGTCACCCTGATCGGCCTGGGGGTGGCCATCGACTACTCCCTGTTCATGGTCAACCGGTTCCGCGAAGAGCTGGCCTCGGGCCGGTCGGCGGAGGACAGCCTGGCGCGGACCATGGCCACCGCCGGCCGAGCGGTCACGTTTTCGGGATTGACCGTGGCCATCGGCCTCAGCGGGATGCTCTTCTTCCAGGGCTCGTTCCTGGCGTCGATGGGACTGGCGGGCGCGGTCGTGGTGGCGGTCGCGGTCCTTTACGCCCTCACCTTCCTGGCATCGCTGCTGGCGATCTTGGGCGGGCGCGTCAACCGGCTGCGGCTTCCCCTGCCGCGGCGGAGGGCCGGTCGAGGGCTCTGGCACGCAGTGGCCACCTGGGTGATGCGCCGGCCGGTGCTGGTGCTGGTCCCGGTGCTCGTCCTCCTGGCCATCATCGCCTCCCCGTTCGTCCGCATCCGGCTGGCCAACGGCGACGTCAATATGCTGCCGCCCAGCGCCCAGTCCCGGCAGGCCACGGAGATGCTGCAGTCGCAGTTCCCGGGTCATAGCCTCACCACCATGACGGTGGTCGTCCGGTACGCGGGCGGGGCGCCCCTCACCGCGGACCGAGTCGGGGATCTGTATGACTTCAGCCGCCGGCTGGGGAGCCTTCCCAACGTCGAACGGGTCGGTAGCGTGGTCGATCTGGACCCTGCCCTGAGCCGGGCCGATTACCGGGCCATGCTCAGCCGGCCGATCGCCCAGGCGCCCGCCGCCGTGCAGGATGCCGTCCGGCAGAGCGTCGGCCAGGACATCGTCGTGCTCACCGTGCGCACGCGCCAGGGGGCGCAAACCGATCAGGCCCGCGCCCTCGTGCAGGCGATCCGCGCTCAGCAGCCGCCCCAAGGGAGCCAGATCCTGGTGGGTGGGCTGACCGCCTACGACGTCGACCTGCTCAACTTCATCCTGCAGCGCATCCCGGGCGCCGTGATGTTCGTGGTGCTGATGACCTATCTGGTCCTGTTTCTGCTGACCGGCTCACTGGTGCTGCCGTTGAAGGCGGTGGTCATGAACGTCATCTCCATCTCCGCCTCCTTCGGCGCCCTGGTTTGGGTCTTCCAGCAGGGCCATCTCAGCCACCTGCTGAACTTCACGGCCTCGTCGATCGATCCCTCGGTCCCCGTCCTGCTCTTCTGCATCGTGTTCGGCCTCTCCATGGACTACGAGGTCATGCTGATCAGCCGGATCCAGGAGGAGTACCGGCGCACCGCCGATACCACCCATGCCGTGGCGGAGGGCCTGGAGCGAAGCGGCCGGCTGGTCACCGGCGCGGCGGCCATCATGGTGGCGGTCTTCTCGGCCTTCGGGCTAGCGGACGTGGTGCTGATCAAGTCCATCGGGCTGGGGCTGGCCCTGGCCGTCGCCATCGATGCCACCCTGGTCCGGGCGCTGATCGTCCCCGCCGTTATGCGCCTGCTGGGTCCCGCCAACTGGTGGTCACCTCGGTTGTTGAGCCGTCTGTACCGGCGGATCAACCTGGGTGAGCCCCTCGAACCCACCACCGAAGCGGCCTAACCGCAGCTCAGTTCCGGTCCGGCAAACTTCGCCCAACCAGGGCGATATACCGATGTGCTGCGCGCCGTCCCATCTGCGGAACCCCCGGTGGCCGCGCCGCGCCCGCCACGCGCGCCCCTGCTGGGGGTGGACCGGGGCGGGTGGCAGATCTTCGCTGCCCAGGGTCTGAGCGGCCTCGGCACCGCGCCCTTTGTCGTCTTCGGCCCTATCTTTCAGCGACAGCTGGGTGCGACCGCCGTCGAGATCGGCCTGATCGGGGCGCTGGGATTGGTCCTGGGCACCCTGTCCATGATCCCGGGTACCAGGCTGGCGGAACAGTATCACCTGCGCCGGACCATCTTCTGGGGCTGGCTCTTGACCCTTCCGGCGCCGCTTCTGTTCGCCCTGGCGCCCGACTGGCGCCTCACCGCCATCGGGACGGTGTTCCTGGGGGTGGCGGTCTGCAATACGCCGGCCATCAACGTCTACCTGACCCTCGAGGTGCCGAGGGACCGCATCAGCTTCGTGATGACGACCGTCGTCTCGGCCTTCTCCCTGGGCCTGATCGTGGCCACCGTGGCGTGCGGCTGGCTGGCCCAGATGATCGGGATCCGCTGGCTGTTCGCGGGCGCCTTCATCCTCTTCGCCGGGGCAGCCGCCTGCGTGGCCGTCCTGCCGCGAAAAACACTTCCGCCCGATGCCACGACCCGGGTCGCCTACCGTGACCTGCTCCGGTTTCGCCCATACGTGATCGGGGTCGCCCTCTTCTCGGCGGTGACGGTCATCATCTTCATCCCGTGGACCTTCACCACTCTCTATGCCCGGGAGGTGCTGCACGCGGACGACCTGACCATCGGGATGCTGATGGCGGTCTTCTATCTCGGGTCGGTCTTCATCGGCCTCGCGCTCAGCCGGTTGCGCGCCGCGGTGGGGCCCATGGTGGTGGTGCTCTGCTTCGAGGCGGCGTTCATCGTGTCCGCCATCGTGTTGCTTTCGGCCAGCGTGTTCCCCGTCATTGCGGTCGCCTTTTTTCTGCGCGGCGCCTTCTGGTCCTTCCGGCAGGTGATGACGGCCCTGGTGGGGGAGGCGCTGCCCAGCCGGGCGCTGGCCAAGGGGTACGGTCTGTTTGCCCTGGTGACGGGCCTGGCGGCCGCCGTGGCGTCGCCCATCGGCGGCTGGCTGTACGGGGTGGAACCCAGGCTGGCATTCTGGACGTCGGCGGCCCTCATGGGGGCCGCATTGGTGGCCACGGTGCTGGCCGCGGCGGCACTCCGTCCCCAGCCCGTGGCTCGCCCCCGGCCCGCCCCGTCCCTTGCGTCCGGGCCGGAGCAGCCAAGTCGTAAGGCTGCCTGATCAGGCCCAGCCGACGCTACTGGCCGGCTGGATTCCAGCTTGGGGCGAAACCCGTGTACGGAAAGTTGGCCGCCCAGTGAGTGAGCTGCTCCGGCCGCGATCCATCGGCGTTCATGACGCAGATCTGCGGATCGCCGTCGATGGTCGCCACATAACCGATCCGGCGGTCATAGAGGGGCGCGTCCGGGGCGCTGCCATTGGGTGCGTCAGAGGTCCCGGTCACTTTGCTCACGCCACCCGCCTCCTGGGAGGCGAAGATGTTGACCCGGTACAGCATGCTGGTTTCGCCATCGCCGACTGCGATCACGATGGTCCCGTTGTCGTTCAACCATGTGATGGCGCGGGCATCCAGGGCTGCCGCTCGAAAGTAGGTGCCCGGGCCGCTGGCCGTCAGATCGTAAATCCAGGTCTCTGGGCCCTGGGCTGCCATCCGTCGGAACGCGAGCTTGGTCCCATCCGCAGACCAGGAGGGCCGGTCTGCCGGATCGGTGAGCCCGGGTGGCTGGTACCGGGACTTCAGGTCGAGGTTGTAGATGAACAGCCGGGGCGTGCCCGGTGGGTCGTCCGCCGCGACGGCGAGGAATTTGCCATCGGGGCTGAAGGTCACCGGCGCCCGGACCGGCAGATCGTCCACCAGCGATCGGTCGTGGGCGCCGGCCAGCTGATACTGGCGCAAGCGATTGCGGGAGACGTAGACAATGCTGGTGCCGTCCGGCGTCCAGTACACGGTGCTGGCCTCCACCCGGAGGTCCTGGGTTTCCCCGGTGGAGAGCGTCACGATCAGCACCCGGCCCTCCAGCGCGCCTATTGTGTTCTCGATCACCACCAACTGCTGGCCATCGGGCGCCCAATCGAAGCCCAGTAGGCTCGTCGCGGCGCGCTCGGTATCGGATAGGGCGAAGACCTGCTTGGGGGTTGACTCCTCGAGGAAGGAGTCAGGGTGCGGATCCACCACCGCCACGCCAAAGGCGGCCTGCCCGTGCTCACCCATCAGGTAGCCGAGTTTGCGGGCCAGCGACCAGGCCCCGGTGCGAAAGCGGCTCTCCACCCGGCCGACCATCGCGTTCTGATGCATGTCCAGCGCGCCTTCGATCGACACCGTGTACTGCGTGTTGGGCTGGAGCACGGCCAGCGGCACGACGTCGAACTGGGCGCTGTCCCCCGGGCGCTGCCGGAGGAGAAAGGGGATCTCGGGGTCGATCCGGATGGCAGCCAGGATCGTGGTTCGGTCCATGGCCCGGTTGAAGGTGATCAGGATATTGCGGTCGAGCGCGACGCCGGTCGCGCGGTTACTGGGCTCAATGCGCTGCAAGGTGGGCCGGCTTTCGGTGGTAAATGTCCATGACCGTTCAAAGCTGTCGTGCCGGCCGCTGAGATCCGCGTAGCCGCCGTGCAGGGCGACGGTGTACGTGGTGGCCGGATCCAGGTTCACGCTTTTGTGCGTGAAGATCAGCGCGTTCCGATTCCAGACGAACCGGCAGCGAGCCGAGACCGCGCAACCCGGCAGCGCCGGTTTGAGCTCGAACCGTCCCTCCACCGAGGCGTGGTCCATGGGGCGGTCGAACTCGACCCGGATGTCCTGGTTGGTCGGCACATCGCCGGCTCCCCGACTCGGATCGATACTGACGATCTTGGGCGGGTCCGCGGAGCAGGCTGCCACCGCGGCCCCCAGAACAAATGTGGCCACCAGGAAAGAGACCCCTCGACCGTCCATGGCATGAGCTTAACGAGTGTCCCGAGTCAGAAATCCATTGGAAATTCGCGACTTTCTCAACGAACTTCCGACTCGGGACACTGGCCTACTCTAGAATTTCGCGCCCCTGGTGCGGATCGCGAAATACGATAGGCTCGCTTAAAGGCGGAGCTGCCCCCTGAGGGAGGCTAGCGCTCGGCCTCGACGACCTGGCGCATCTGGTCGGCCAGGTTGGCGAGCCGGGCAGGGTCGACGAACATGATGGACGTCTGCGAGACCCGGTCGATGGTTCGGTCCAGGGCGTCGAGGTGCGGCTCCGTTGTGGCCAGCATCTCCTTCACCTTCTTGGCTCGGTTGCCGAGGGACTCATCGGCCAGCGCATAGAGCTGGTTCATCAGTCCCTCCCAGTCCACGTCGGTTTCGGCCTGGACGGGGGGCGGGGCCTGGTGGGGTGCCGGCGGGCCAGGCGCATAGGCTGGTCTCTGTGCGACCGGCGGCGGCGGGGCGGACCGGGCGGGCTGGTGGGCCATCCCCGGGCTGCTCAGCATGTCCTCCAGGTTGACCGATGACGGCTCCTCCAGGTCGGCGACGGCTTTGACCTCGATCCGCGTCCGCGGGTCCTTGCACAGCGCCAGGACGACGTCCGCCTGCGCTGAGAGCTGGGGCTGGCTGCGGGTGAAGGCGCCCAGCAGGTGGCCGCCCCGCAGCATGATGATCCCCATCTCATCGGGGGCCCGGGCGAGCAGGCTGCCATGCAACTGCTCTTCCTGCAGGTACTCGAGCAACGCCTTCACGTCGACGAACCGCGCCAGCAAGCCCTGGAGGATGGTAGGCGCGGTCAAGAGCTGGTAGATGGCGGTGACGACTTCGGGCGATAGATCGATCACGTCCATCGTCCCTTCGCCGCGATCGACGTCGTTCTTGTAAAGCGTGAATGCGGTGCGGCCGGTGGTAACCACCGCGCCGCCATCGTAGAAACTTTCGATCAGGCTGCCCTGGTAGAAGAGGATCATGCCGCGAGACGCCTGCCCGGTCAATCGCAGGTAGCCGGTGAGCCGGTCCGCACTCAGGGAGCGAAGCAGCTTGGGGAAATCGACAAAGGCCGTCTTCAGCGATTCATAGACGAGCCTCCCCACTGGCAGGGGGTAGAGCTCGGTGGCCGAGACCGACGTTTCGGACGGCGGCGCAGGCTGGCTATTGTTGGGTGTCACCGGCGTCGGAGCCTTGGCGCTGGTCGTCGGCGTCGAGGCCGTCATCGCTGGGGCTGCCCGATCCGCGGAACCCGAGTTGGAGGGGGCCAGCCCGCGCCGCTCCGCTTCGGCCAGGATGTCGGCCGTCGAAGCCTTGATCGTCTCCTCGGCCGGTAACTTGGACTTGGGATCGAACGTGTAGTCACCGTGCTGCCAGGTCAGCGGCACAAAGACCGCTTCTTCGCCCTGGGTGCCGTCGCCATAGGCATGGAAAAGGTGGCCGAAAAGGAAGAAGAGCGCAAAGGTCTCACTTCCCTGTCGCACCTGTAGCGTCCCTGTCGCCCGCTGCGCCTGCATCGACTGCAAGAGATTTGCCAGCGGCATCTGCTCCAGGGACCCGCGATTGTCGAAAAGTTTCGGCGTTTGCTCCTTGGTGTCCACAAGCCTCCGCCGCCCCGGAATTTTCCCCATGTTAGCACAGGCCTAATTGAGATCAGGCAAGCCCGAGTGACCCGGCGTGGTCGAATACGGGCCAAGCCCGAATTTACCGAATCGAGCCAGTAGATCCGGGCCTACCGACTAATCTGAGGCGGGATGCCATCGCTCATTGAGTGCAGCGATGCCGGGACCTGGGATGCATTTGTCTCGGCCGCGTCGGATGGCACGCCTCTCCAGGCCTGGGCCTGGGGGGCGCTCAAGACCACCACCGGCTGGTCTGTGCGTCGATTTCTCTGGACGACCGGTCCCGGCCTGCCCTCCGGCGCGATTTCGGTGCTGCGGCGGGCCCTTCCCGGTGGGTTGGCGTTGCACTATGCCCCGCGCGGCCCGGTGCTGAGCGGGCACCCGCAGGAGTGGCCAGCCCTATTCGCGGCCCTGCAGGCCGCGCTCAAAGACGAGGGTGGCATCGTTTTGAAGGTGGATCCCGCCTGGACGGGCGAGCCGGAGCGCGCCATCATAACGCAGCTCGGTGGCCGTCCCAGCCGTCGCGCGATCCAGCACCAGGCAACCTGGGTGGTCGACATCAGCGGTGGCGACGCGGCCCTGATGCGGATGAAGGAGTCCACCCGACGGAACATCCGCGCCGGCGAGCGACAGGGCATCAGCGTCGAGGCGTCCGACAGCGATGCCGCCATGGACGCGTTTTATGACGTGCTGCGCGCCAGCGCGGACCGGCGCCGATTCGTCATCCGGCCGCTCTCCTACTATCGAGCCCTGCTGCGGGCGTTCGCGGAGCGCGGCCAGGTCGCCGTGTATCTGGCGCGCCATCAGGGAGAACTGGTGGCCGGCGCGGTGATGCTCGTGTTCGGCACTACGCTGACGTACCTGTACGGCGGCACGCGCCTGGATGGCGACCTCAAGCCCGGCTACCTGCTGCACTGGCGGGCGATCCAGGACGCACAGCAGCGGGGCTGCACTCGCTATGACATGTGGGGGGTGCCGCTGGATCCCACGCCCGAGCATCCCGGGTATGGCTATTACGTCTTCAAGACGCGCTTCAACGGCGAGCTGATCCGCTACATCGGCCTATACGACCTGCCCGTCCGGCAGCCGTTGGCGGCCGCGCTCCGGCTGGGCGAGCGCTTCATCCGGGCCGGGCAGCCGGAATTCGTGTGAAGACGACGGAGGTCACGTCAGACGGGGCGACCGAGTGGGACCGGATGCTGGAGCAGCATCACGGCAGTCTGCTGCAGAGCTGGCGGTGGGGCGAGCTGCAGTCCCGCTTCGGCTGGCACGTGGAGCGAATGTGCTTCGACGACGGCGCGGCCGGCCTCTGCTCCTTGCAGCTGACGCCGTCCCTGCTCCCCGGCGGCGCCATCGCCTACGTGCCGCGCGGGCCGGTCATCGTGGCGGCCAGCCGCGCGGAAGGACTCGACGTGCTGACCCAGCGGGCCCGGTCTCGGCG
>DASQAY010000060.1:0-23420 GCA_035635515.1 Candidatus Eiseniibacteriota bacterium
GTCCAGCACCGGGTCGCTGATCGCCTGTTCGGGCGGCCACAGGCCCTTTGGCCGGGCCCCGAAGGTGTGGGCGTGCGCCTCCAGCGCCAGCTCCAGCTGGGCCGCCGCATCCTCCGGGTGCGCGAACGGGCGGCGGGGGAGCTTCAGGTCCGGCCGAGTCTCTTTCGCCGAGGCCACGTCGCAGAGCAAGGGCAGGATGGGGTGGTAGTAGGGGCTGGTGATCAGCTCCGCCTGGCCCCGCTCCTGGACGTCCTGGTACTTCCCCAGCACGCGATGCAGGAGGTCGAGCTGCGCCCGCAAGATCGGCTCCTTATCCTCTTCGGTGAAGTCCCGGCCCTTGCGCACCATCTCCCGGAGCGTGGGGTCGGTCTCCGCCTGGTGTGGGTCGATCCAGGACAGGTTGAACCAGACCTGCAGGTCCCGGACCTCGCTATCGGTGAACAGGCGGGCCAGCTCCGCCGAGGTCTTCGGCCACGCTTGCTCGCGCTTCTGGACCAGCTCGAGGTAACGAGGCGCGTCCCGGACCCGGCGGAAGCTCGGCGATTCGGTCATCCAGCGAACCACGAAGGCCCGCTCTTCTTCGCTCAGCTCGTCGGCCCGCCGCCGGCTGAGGTCGAGGTAGATATCGGAGGCGTTGCCCGACCGGTAGTCCTCCAGCTGGTCGATCAGCGACGGCACCAGGTTGAAGGTGACTTTGACCTCCGGGTAGGCGTCGAGCAGGGCCGCCATACGGTAGTAGTCCTTGGCCGCGCGCAGCCGGACCCAGGGCAACAGGAACGTGTTGCTCAGGTCATCTTTGTAGTAGGGCTGGTGCATGTGCCAGACGAAGGCCACATGCAGGGGAGGCGCCACGGGGAGCTATCTTACCCGGTTACCCAGTGGATGCCCGCGCGGCCGGCGGCGCGATCTCCATCCGATACACGTAGTGCAGGCGAGGCGAATACTCCACCGTCACTCGGTCCCCGGGGCTCATCGACTTGAACGCCGCCCGATTGATGCGGAACGCTTCCGCCCAGAGGCCTGGCGCCAGCGAGCGGCTGCCCGGCTGGATGGCCACGTGGTAGGAATGGCCGAGCATGCCCAGGTCCCGGCGCAACCCCACCACCATGCCGCTCATGGTCGCCCGTCGGGCCAGCACGTCCATCAGGCCGCGGAGGAGGACGGTGACGCCCAGGGGGATCAGGATGCACCCCATGGCCGCGATGAAGACCAGCAGGGAGGTCTCTCCGGACGGAACGGGACGGAGAACCAGCTGGGCAATGCGCGGCGTGACCGCCGCCACCGAAGTCATGCCCAGGGCCACGGAGGTGAACCCCGCCAGGGCGGCCGAGCGAGGGGATTCCCCTCGGCTGACCGACCAGAGATGCCACTTCACCCGGGGCCGCATGGGCCGGCCGTCCGGGCCCACCGCGATCACCAGGTGGCCCCAGGGCAGGGAGCCACCGGCCAGGCGCAAGAGCAGGAGCGCGCCGAGCCCGATGCCGACCAGCGAGAGGTCGAACAAGGCAGTGGTGGACACCCGTAGGGACCTTTCGTATATGACGGGCAGGGCGGGGACCTCTTGCAGGCCCCTGAATTCAGGCCGAATTCACGCTGAGTGCGAATTGGGCCTGGGTTGGGGCTCCTTCCGCATAACCCTCCTTGCCAACTTGCAACAGATGCGTAACCCGGTACCCGCGCGCCAGCAGCTGGCGGGCGATGAAGCGCCGGTGGCACCGAACCCAGAGGGTCTCCGAGCACATGACCGCCGTCATCTGCCGCTGTGCCAGCTCTTCGAGCTGAGCCAGCCCGCGCTGGAAGGCGGCGGTCGCCATCCAGGCCCGGTAGCCCCCCGGTCGAAAGCCACCCAGGTCCTCCCCCAGCCAGATCATCGTGATGCCCTGCCGGGACAGGTCACCGGCCAGGGCGTCCAGGTTGAATTGCGGGTTGCGCCGGGATCGCGGATAGTGCCGGACGTCCACCAACTGGGTGATGCCGTGTTCGGCGAGCAACGCCACCAGCTCGTCGAGCGGCCGGGTGCCGTGCCCGACCGTAAAGAGTCTTCCCCTCTCCGGGGGAGGGACTGCCTGATCTATACGAACGCGTCCATGGCGCGGAGGAAGTTCAGGTAGACGCGCTGCTGCTCGCGCAAAATGCCGAGCCCACCCAGCTCCCACCATTCGTCAGGGGTGAAGTAGGCCGATACCTCGGCCTGGCTTCCGGTCTTGGAGAACCACTGAATCAGGTGCAGGTTGTCCGACTGCAGTAGCCACTCGGCGATATCGAGCAGGTGGGGGTCGCCGGTCAGCCGGGCCTTGCTGTAGAGGTGATGCATCAGCCGGAAGATGCCCTGCTGGGCCTGGTTCCCCAGGAAGAAATCCATGCCCCCATCGCCCGCCCAGGTGCAGCCGTAGTCCGGCAACGGCATCTCGTGGGCCGTGGGAAAGGCGGTGAGCGCCTCCGACGGAAGCAAGTAGTTCATCTTGTGCCGCTTGAAATCGGCGTGCATCGCGTGCATGAACGGGAAGATCCCGGAGTCGGCCCGATGATGCTCTCCAAAGGTCTCGAAGTCCCAAGCGAGGAAAGCGAGATCCCCCATGGATGCGCGCACCCACTCGGCATAGGTGTCGGCCATCAAGGGCCAGCTGCTCCACTCCCGGTTGGTGAAGCGATAGCCGACGTCGTCGCTGAGCTCGTAATGCCGGGTGAAGAGCCGCATGTCGTGGCCCGGATACCGGTAGATGTGGTTGGCCTCCCGCCAGCCGAGCACCCAGGGGCGGCCGTCCATGACCGCGGCCTTGTAGCCGGCCTGCTGCAGCGCAAAGTAGACATCGTTGGCCATGAACATCTCGGTGGTGTCGGTGATGGCGATGGGCTTCTGGAAGATCTCTTCCAGCTGGGCCTTGCTCCAGGCCATCCGCTGGCCGAAGGTCTCGATGTCGAGATAGAAGATGAAGGAATGGTATGGCTCCACATTCACCAGTTCCACGTTGGGGTGGCGCACCAGACGCTGGAAACCCGTGAGGACGTCCGGCCCGAACAGCCGCATCTGACGGATGATCGAAAACGAGAAGCCGAGCGAGATCTTCATTCCACCCTCCACCAGGGTCTGGAACATCTCGGTGGCCGGCCGGTAGCAATAGCGGGCGACCTTCTCGAAGTAGCGGCGATCCATGGCCTCGTCGAAGATCAACGCGTCCATGGCTTCCGGCTTTATCCCACGGGGGATCACCTGCGCCGGCAGCTTCACCCGCCGGGGCTGATGGGCGACCAGGTAGATGACCAGGGCGTTAGGCATGTTCGGTGGACTCCCTGCCTAGTGTCTCAGGGACGGAGGTGCTCGGGGGCGCACTCTGGGGGACGTCGGTGGACTCCCTGCCCAGTGTCTCGGGAACGGAGGCGCCGGGGGGCGGAGTCTCCGGGGCGGCCGTGCTGACGGGCACGCTCTGGAGCCCTTGCCGGAGCGCGATGAACTCCAGGCGGCGCAGGAGGATGTCGATCACCCGCTGCCAGGTGTACTCGCGAGCGGTCCGCTGGGCCGCGATCCGGAGGTTGCGGGTGCTCTCCGGGTGGTCCGCCAGCCAGGTGACATAGGCCACGATCTCGGACGCGTCCTCGGTCTCGATGACGATGGCGTTCTGGAAGGGCTCGGCGTAGTCCTCGCCGGTGGCACCCACGAAGGCGACGCCCCCCGAGGCCATGGCTTCCAGACCCACCAGTCCGAAGGGCTCGTGCCCGCTGTTGGCCAGGGTGGCCGTGGCCGAGGCATACAGGGGAGGCAGCAGGTCGTCGGGGAGGAAGGCAGTGACGTTCCAGATGTCGGCGTCGGGATACTCCTTGACCGTGCGGGCGAGGCCGGCCACATCGGACATGGTCTGCGACAGCTGTGCCACCCGCAGCCCCTGGTAGGCGGCGAATTCCAGCACCTCGCCGCCGAACGGTTCCAGCCCTCCCCGCATGAGCAGCCGGGCGCGCACCCCCCGCTCCTTCAGGCGGGCCACCGCCGCCACCGCCTGGTGCCAGCGCTTGTCCGGCGAGAACCGGCCGATCTTGAACAGGAAGGCGGGGGTGTCGACGGCGGCCCGGATGGCTCGCACCTGGAGCTGACTGACCTTGGCGATCATCGAACCCGGGATGCCGTTGGGGATCACGATCGGGTTGACCCCCCACCGCCACATGATGTGCTTCATGTAGCGGCTGACGGTGGTGATGGTGGTCACGAAGCCGAGGGTGCCCCAGTTGATCCGGTGGAACCCAAAATGGTTGTTGGCGTTCCAGAGGAGTAAGCAGCGATCACGGAGATCATTGAAGTAGAGGGCGTCTGACAGGATGCTCATGAACTGGGTCAGGTGCCACTCCTCGCCCAGCACCACCACGGTCCACCCCTGCGCCACGGCCGGGCGGACGATCTCCCGGACCAGGAAGTCGGGCAGGCTCCGGTTCAGGTCGGCAATCTTAGCCTCCTCCCCGCTGTACACCCCGAGTGGGAACCGCTGGCTCAGCCATTGCGACCAGCGGTGCAGCGTAAGACGGCCATCGACCAGGTCCTCCTGGGCGGGCAGGGTGGGATCGCCGATGAAGAAGAGGTGGGTGCGATATCCACGGTCGGCCAGCGCCCGGGAGAGCTCCTTGACCCGCACGCCCAGTCCGCCGGCCTGCGAATAGACGTCCGGGCCCTCGAACGAGACGAGCACGAACAGCGTGCTTTCTGGTTCGAGCATCAGTCGGCGCGGGCGCTCAGGAGCCGGAGCGCGTCGGCATGGACTTTCGGAGAACCGGCGGCCAGCAGCGTGGAGCGGGTGGTCAGCCCGGACGAGAGGTCGTCCAGCGCGCCGCCCTCGAGCGTCGTCGCCAGCCCGCCGGCTTCGGAGAGGATCAGCAACGGTCCGGCCAGGTCGAAGGTCCGGACGGGAAGCGGCGCCAGCTGCACCGCGATCCCGCCGGTGGCGGTGTGGCACAGGTTCAGCGCGGCGGAGCCCAGGATGCGGAGGCGGTCAGCGCGGGCCAGGACGGCGCGCACCCGATCGAGGGCATCCAGCGGCTGGGGCGCGTCGACCTGGACGATGCCGAAGCGCCCATTCGACGTAGCCTCCGCGGCGTGCAGGCGCGTCTCGTTGCGGAAGGCGCCCTGGCCCAGCTCAGCGGAGAACTCCTCCTGGCTCACGAGGTTCACGACGAACGCGACTCGCACATCTTTCAGCCGGTCGCCGGCACTCACCGCCAGCGTGATGGCGTAATAGGGCACGCCGAACTTGGCATTCAAGCTGCCATCGAGGGGATCGACCAGCACCAGGTCCGAGCCGCCGAAGTCGCGCGCGCCGAGCTCCTCGGAAAGGAGCCGGAACCGCAGACCGCTACGGTACGCTGTTTCCAGGTGGCGCAGGACGATTCCTTCGGCGATGGCGTCCAGATAGACGGTGCGGTCGCCGCCCGCCCCGCGCCCCACCACTTCCTGGCCGCGGGGCGTGCCGACCAGGGGAGCAATGCCGAGGCGGACTTCCGCGGCGATCCCACGAAAGATTGGAAGCCACGCTGATGGACTCACGGGCAATGGCACAGACGGCCGCGACGCCGTCGATTGGCTATCGTACTAAACCCGCCCTCCGAAGCCCGTCAGCGCGGTGGCGGGCCTGGGCCAGCATTGTAGGGCTGGCGCTGGTGGTCAAGCTGCTGATCGTCCTGGCCGCGCTGGTCGCGTCGGGCCGGGCGGCTGACCCGGCGACCACGGTGCTCCTCCAGTGGCGCCAGTGGGACGCCTCCCACTACCTCTACCTGGCGGGCCACGGCTATGCCACCAGCGGCGATCTGCGCAACCTGATCGCGTTCTTTCCGCTCTATCCGGCCGCCATTGCCTTGTTGGGGCTGGCCGGTGTCCCGCTGGCCGTGGGGGCGCTGGCCATCTCCAACGCCGGCTCCCTGGTGGCGGCGGTCCTGCTCTACGAGATTGCCCGGCTGGATTCGGATGAGGCGGCCGCCTTCAGGGCGGCGGCCCTCTTCGTCCTGTTTCCGACCGCTTATTTCCTGTTCAACGGCTACAGCGAGGGCCTGTTCTGCGCCTTAGCCTTCGGCTCGGTGCTGGCCGCCCGCTATGGGCGGTGGCTCCCGGCCGGCGGGCTGGGTGCCCTGGCTGCGGCCTCCCGGGTGACCGGCATCGCCCTCCTCCCCTTCCTGCTGGTGGAGATGGCCACGCTGCCGATGACCCGAAGCCAGCGCCGGCGTGCCCTGGCCGGCGCGGCACTCGTCCCCCTGGGATTGCTCAGCTATCTGGCCGTCAACTGGTGGGTGCTTGACGATGCGATGGCCTTCGTGGACGTCCAGCGACGCCACTGGTTCCACTGGCTGAGCGCACCCTGGACCGGCGCCATCGAGGCGACCCGGTGGCTTGCCAACCGGGATCCCTGGCTGCGCCTGACTGTGGGGGCCGGCGAGCTGCTGGGTGCCGCGGTCGCCTATGCCGTCTCGCTGCTCAGCTGGATCCGGCTGCGGCCCAGCGATGCGACCTACGCGCTCGTGGTGACCGTCCTGGTGACGTTCCTTCCCTTCTGGCTCAGCATCCCGCGCTATCTGTTAGCGCTGTATCCCCTGTTCGTGCTGGCCGGCCGGGTTCGCGTGGCGGTGGTCCAGGGCGTGGTCGCGGTGGCCTCCCTGGCGGCGCTGGTGATGTTGAGCATCGCCTTCACTCGCGGCCAATGGGCCTTTTAACGCCAGGCCGGATCCCGGCTAACCGACCCAGGCGGGCGCTCAAGCTGGCAGGAACCTGGCTGTCTGAACTCGCGCCGCGGTAGAAGTGGGTGAGGCGATCCCGGAGGAGGCTGCGCCGCTAAATAACCTGTGTCAAGACTGTGCTGACCACCACATAGACCAGCCAGCCGAGAGCGATGCGGCCGAACGAGATATCGAAGTGGTATCCGAAGGCATTCAGGACCGCGAACGAGAGGGCGAACAGGAGGATGTTGATCACGACGACAAACAGGCCGAGGGTCAGGATGCTGATCGGCAGCGTAAGGATCAGCACGATGGGCTTGATGACCGCGTTCACCAGGGCCAGGATCAGGGCCATGATGACGGCGGCCACGAAGAAGCCGGTGTGGATGTTCCAGATGAAATAAAAGACGACGAGCAGCGACACCACGTGGATGGCCAGGCGGATGAGCATCCCGCTCATTCTAAGCCGACGCCGCCACAACGAACTGGCGTCGTAGGCGCGGGCGGCGATCCGCCCATCCGATTCGCATGTGCTTGTTAAGGACCGACCATCCCGCCCACGCGTGCTTCGAAAAGCAATACCCCCACCCAACCCTCCCCACAAGGGGAGGGAGATTCCGGGACCTCCTCGTGAGGAGGGCGTTTTAACTAGTCGGGCAGCGGCGGCGGCACGATGTAGACGCGATAGTGCTCGGTCTTGGTCAGGAGCGGGAGCGAGCGGTCGAAGAACCCTGGGTCCGCATGCCAGGTGGAGAGCTCCTCCGGCCCGATGAGCACGTAGTTCACCCGATACTGACGCAGAAGATCCAGGGCGTTGGGGGCGCCGATAAACATCTGCGCGATGTCCGCCTCACGCTTCGAGTAGTCGATCCCGTAGGTCCACAGCCAGCCGCGATAACTCAGCAGGACGGGGCGTCCGGCCAGGTCCGGGATGGGATTGGTCACCTCGTCTCCGGTCAGGAAGATCGCGTGCGGATCGGTCGACTGGCGAATGGAATCGGCGAGCGCCATGTCCTCCCGGCTGAACCAGGAAAACGTGGGGCCCTGCGGGGGCAGCCATTGGCTCAGGGAAAGTACGCCCGACGCCACCAGGGTGAGTCCGACAAGGGAAGAGGGGATCCAGCCCTCTCGCCAGTGCCGAGCCACAAAGACGAGGAAGGCTCCCACGGCCACGCCTCCCGCCAGGTACCAGAACACCAGCACCTTGGTGTTGTCCCACTCCCAGGGCTGGAAGACGAACACGTTGGCCGCCAGGAACACCGCCAGGAATGGGGCCAGCAGCAGACGGCTGCGGTGCGGGAGCGCGAGTGGCGTGAGGAGCGCGATCAGCAGCAGCGGCAGGAACACCCCCGTGTTCTTGATCCAGAACCAGACCCAGACCAGGGGCAGGAGGAGCAGGTTCCATCCTTGCAGTCCGTCGTTGGCGACCCAGCCCAGTTGAAGGCGCGGGTAATGCAGCGCGGTCGGGGCGCTCAGGTCACCCGGGATGGCGGCCGCCAGCCGCGGCAGCGCCAGGACCACCACCGCGGCCGCAAACAGCAGCCAGGCGGGACGCGGCCAGAGCAGCGCCCAGACGACCGTCACGATGCCCACCACCAGCAGGCTGTGGACATGGAACCAGGGAAGCAGCCCGGCCAGGGCGCCGGCCAGCAAAAACGCTACGCCATGCCCGTCCAGCTGGCGCCGGGTCTGGCCGAGGGCGGCTACGGCAGGCCGCCAGGCGAGCAGCGGTGTCGACTCCAGGGCCGCGGTGAGCAGCAGCAGCACGGCCATGACGATGGCAGCACCGAAAACAAAGGATCGCTGGGGGAGGTAGTAGCTGAGGATGGGGTTGTACCACTGGATGTTCACCGGGGGCGGATAGCGGTCGTAGGACTGCGAGGCGTGCAGTAACGCCCCGATCAGTCCCTGATGGGCCACGTCGCCCAGGAAGAACCAGAAGCCAAGACCGCCGCCCAGCAGCGTGAGCACGACGGCGATGATGCCGCTACCCAGGCTGCCGGTGAGGCGTCGCGCCCAGAGGAGCAGCCCGGACAGCGCCACCGTGGCCATCGCCCAGGCGGGCCAGGCGAGCGCCGCCGGGAGGCTCCAGCCGCCCGCCATCAGCAGGGCACTGGCAAAGTCTGGCGCGAACGGGTAGCGGAACGGGGTGCCGGCAAACAGAGGATTCTGCGGCGGGAGGTTCTGGCCGTAGACGAAGGTCGTGGTGTAGGCGGCGTGGAAGGACCAGTCCGACCAGGTGTTGTTGTAGTGGGCGAGCCAGGCGGCGGGCGTGACCTCCACCGCTCGGCCAAAGAGAAACGCCAGCGCGGCACCCACCACGATGATCGCCGCCAGCAGCCGCCGCTCGGCGAGAGACCGCGGCCACCACGCGCCGGCCTCCCAGTCTCGGGCAAGCTGCGCGCGCCACGCGGGGCGACCAATCAGCAGGCCCACGGCCGCCAGGGTGGCCAGCGCTGTCAACAGTAGCGGCACGGTCGAGTGCAGACCCAGCACCAGGGCCATCAGGACGCCCAGCATGTCCACCCCGACGACGGCCGCGACCAGGCCGGTCACCAACCGCTCGCCCAGTGTCAAGAACGGGGGGAGGCGGCGGGCGATCGCTCCCCCCAAGCCACCGGTGGCCAGAACCAGCCCGGTCCCGATCAGAAACAACAGTTCCAGGAGGGGAACCAGATCCGCTGCGACCAGGCATCCTGGGTGAGCGGCAGTCCGGTCCATAGGGGATAGAAGAAGAGGAACAGCCCGACCACTGTCGCCAGGTACGCGTAGATCGGCGGACCGGCCGAGAGCCAGGCGCGAATGGGTGGCCCGAGCCAGACGCGCTGGGGCCGCAGGTGCGTCAGCATCAGGGCGACGGCCAGGAACATGAACGGCAGGCCGCCCAGCATGTGGTAGAGGAAGAGGCCGCGGGGGACTAGCCAGAAGGGCAACCAGGCGGCGCCCAGGCCGAACAGGATGAAGGCGGCCGGGTAACTGCGCCGCGCCGCCAGCCAGGCGGTTCCCACCAGCCCAGCCAGGCTCCCCCACCAGATGACCGGGTTGCCCAGATCGAAGATGAAGGCGACCAGGGGCAGCCGGGTGGATTGGTCAACCCCCAGCTCCAGGTTCTGGCTGTAGTACGCCACCGGCTTGTAGAGGAAGGGCCAGGAATAGGGAGGGCTGTAGAACGGATGCGGAGCCTTGAGGGTGTAGTGGTAGCGGAACGTGTCGACATGCCAGACCACCAGCTCATGCCAGGCGCGACCGAGGTCGAAGTGGAAGGGGCTGAAGCCCAGCGCCGGCGCGGTCATGTCCGTGATGCCGTGCGCGATGGTGATGTACCGAGTGAATGAAACCAGGTAGATGGCTGGCACCAGGACGGCCAGGCTGCCGGCCGCCACGACGGCGGTCCACGCGCCGTAGCGGATGTGTCCCGTCGCCAGTCTCACCGCCAGGATCACCGCGATCACGCCGACCGCCGCCAGGGCCGTCCACTTGGAGCCGACGGCCAGTCCCAGCATCACGCCGGTCAGGACGATGCTGAGCCGCTGCCGCCGAGGCGTATCCGCGCGCAGGTGCAGGTGAAATGCCAGGTACGCCGCCACCACGAAGGTGATGGGAAAGATATCGATCTTGCCGGTGCGCGCTTCGACCAGCGTCATGCCGTCGAAGGTCGCCAGAAAGGCGGTCACGATCGCCAGCAGACGGATGGGCAGCAACTGCCGGGCCAGGAGGTAGAGGAGGGGGATCAGCGCCGTCCCGAAGAGGGCCCCCATCACCCGCCATCCGAGGGACGTAAAGCCGAAGCGCCAGACGCCCACCGCCATGATCAGCTTGGCCAGGGGCGGCTCCGGGTCGAAGTAGTCGTGGCCCAGCAGGTCGTCGTGAGCATCACTGGCGAAGTAGAGCTCGTCGAACACGTATGGCGTGCAGGGCGCGATGCTGCTGGAACAGGCTTCCTTGGGGGTCACCGCGTACTGGTAGGAGTGGCCGACACCCCAGGCTGAGACCCAGGGCCACGACAGCGGATGGCTCAAGACGTCCAGAAAAATGGGGCTGCCGAACCGCAGGATGGCGGCCATCACAGTCAGGCCCAGCAGCCAGGCGAGGTCGCGCCGCTCGATGCGCCACCAGGCGGCGACGGTCATCCAGCCCGAATCCGTGACTTGATCGCGGCTAGAAAACCCTCAGGATCGGCGATGGGGAGCACGATGTCTTGGCCCAGCAGAAACCGTGGGCCCAGGCGGCGCTGGAGCTGGGCGATCAGGTCCTCCTGCCGGCGGTCTATCCGGATGTACACGGCCGGCTGGCCACCCAGGCGGCGGGTAAACCGGTTCCGGTAGCGCCGGCGTTCGGGGGCCGCGAAGGCCACGTCGAGCGGCTGCCGGCGGACCCGGCTGATGGCCGCATAGGGAATCGTGATCGACGTCATCCCGTAGCGGAGGCGGAGTCCATCGGCTCCCGGCTCCAGGTAGGAGATTCGCTGAAAGACGAAGAGGATGGCGAGGTACGCGCCGCCGACCACGACGGCCTCAATGCTCGGGATCCACACCACCGCCACCGACTGGCCCTTCGGTCTCAGGAACACGGAGAAGACGACCAGCACGACCACCAGGTACGCGATAAACCAGCGGCTATCCTTCCAACGCTCCTCGGCGTAGCGGATGGCGTAGCGCGGCGGCGTGGCGGTCATCGAGCCACCCGGACCGTGCCGGTGCGCTCCATCAGGTGGTCGGCTCCCTCGAAATAGGAATCCAGGTTCGGTTGCTCCCGAAGCCATTGCCAGTAGTCGCGGACCGTGCCTTCCAGGTTCTGCTTGGGCTCCCACCCGGCCGCTTTGAGGCGGGTGACGTCGGCGATCACATGGCGCGGGTCGCCGAGCCGGTACAGCCCGCGCGTCTCGGGCGTGCCATCGCGCTCGGCCACGCGCAGCAGGATGCGGGCCAGCTCGGCCACCGCGTTGGCGCGGCCGCTGGCGACGTTGTAGACGCCCGGGGCCAGCGGGCCCACCGCCAGCACGTTGGCCCGCGCCACATCGTCGACGTCGACGAAGTCCCGCAACTGGTTGCCGTCCTCGAAGAGCACGATGGGCCGGTCCAGCGCCAGCCGCAGGGCAAAGATGCGCAGCGCGCCGTAGTAGGCATTTTGAAACGGCTGGCCGCCACCCTGCACCACCCCGTAGCGGAGTACAACGGTCTCGATCCCGTGGCGGGGACCGACCAGCCAGGCGATCTCCTCCTGGGCCAGCTTGCTCAGTCCGTAGACGCTACTCGGGCGGGTGGCCGTCTCGTCGGTTGTCAGCGGCGCCAGCGGACCACCGCAGCGCGGGCACACCGGCTCCCAGGCGCCGCGGTCCAGCGCCTCGGCCGGCCGCGGATCAGGGAAGACTTCACCGTCCTGGGGGCAGCGATATCGGCCTTCGCCGTAGACCGCCAGGCTGGAGCCAACCACCAACCGCCGGACCAGAGTCTTGCGGTCCACCAGGAGCTCGCACAGCAGGGCCGTGCCCACCGCGTTCACCTGGAACAGCTTGCTGAACGCGGGCAGGTAATCGTGGTGATCGGCCAGGTGGAGGATAACCTCGGCGCCCTCCAAAGCGGCCACCCAGTCATCCCGATTCCGGACATCGCCCTGGACCAGTCGCACGCCGACCGGCAGCTCGGGGACGGCAGCATGCCCGGGCGGCGCCAGGTTGTCGAGCACGGTCACTTCGTGCCCCTGCTCGGACAGGCGTAGGGCCGTCCGCGACCCGATGAACCCGGCTCCCCCGCTGATCAGGACTTTCAATTGGCGAAGTAATACTACGGGGACGCTTGGGGGCAAAGAAAAAGGCCGAGTGGGCCTCGGCCTTTCAAGGAAGGGGAAGTGGCCACACCTTATCGGACCTGCTGTTAAGGACCAGACAAGAGGTTGTGACAGTCGTGTGACACGACGGGACCGCCACTAGAGCTTGGCTCTGGCCAGGGCGGTCTGGCAGGTGCAGGATGGCTTGTCTGGGATTCGGGGGATCAGGGCGGCCAGCAGGGCCCGCACCGTACTGATGTTCTCCGCCAGCACGCGCATCACGTCGTGGGCCTGGACGGCGGCCAGCTTGGGGTCGGCTTCCAGCCCGGCGTCGTAGTCGGTGACCAGCGACAGGTTCAGGTAGCACATCTGCAGCTCGCGGGCGAGGATCACCTCCGGGTACTGGGTCATTCCCACCACGTCCCATCCCATGCGGCTGAACCAGCGGCTCTCGGCTCGAGTCGAAAACCGGGGACCCTGCACCACCACGATGGTGCCGGCCGGATGGTGCGGCAGTCGCTGCTCGGCAGCCACCGTGGCCGCCAGCGGACGAAGCTCGGCACAGTAGGGGTCGGCGCTGCTGATGTGGACGACCTCGGGACCGGGGTAATAGGTGTCGGCCCGTCCCCAGGTGCGGTCGACGAATTGATCGCAGATGACCAGGGCGCCCGGGTGCAGCTCCGGGCGCAGACTGCCCACGGCGCAGGGCGCCAGTAACCGGCGAACCCCCAGCTCGTGCATGGCCCAGACGTTTGCCCGGTAATTGACGTTGGGGGCCGGGATCTCGTGATGCCGCCCGTGCCGGGGCATGAAGGCGACCCGCCGTCCCGCTAGCGTGCCGATGGCAACCGGAGCGCTGGGCGCGCCATAGGGCGTGTCCACAACCACCGACTCCACCTGGTCGAGCCACTGATAGAAGCCCGAGCCACCGAAAACGCCGACAGTGGCGGAGCCCTTAGCGAGCCTGAGCGACGACATGTCCGCGGGGCGAGACCTGGTCGGCATAGTGCGCCAGGTCGGTGATCACCGGCTTCGCGGAACAGACTGGGCACGCGGGATCTTTGGGGAACACGATCACGCGGGTCTCTCCCCGCAGGCCATCGTGCTGCCAGAGACGGCCCTGCAGCGGCGAGCCGGCACCCAGCAAGACCTTGAGCGCCTCCTCTGCCTGCACGCTTCCCACCATCCCGGTGACCGCCCCCAGGATGCCAGCCTCTTCGCAGGACGGGACGGAACCCGGATCGGGCGGCTCACCGAACAGGCAGCGCAGACAGGGGCCTCCGGGAAGCACGGTGGTCACCTGGCCGCTCCACTGGAGCACGGCCCCGTGCACCAGCGGCCGGCCTACCAGGATGGCCGCGTCGTTGAGGAGGAACTTGGTCTCGAAGGCATCGGTGCCGTCAACCACCACGTCATACGCCGTCGCCAGCGACGCCGCATTCGCAGGGCGGAACGTATCCCGCAGGGCTTCGACCCGGAGCGATGGGTCGATGGCCAGCAGCCGGTCGCGGGCGGCCTCCACCTTGGGGCGCCCCTGGTCGGCGTCGACAAAAAGCGTCTGGCGTTGCAAGTTCGACAGCTCGACCCGCTGGTCATCCAGCAACCCGAGGCGACCCACACCGGCGGCGGCCAGGTACAGAGCTGCCGGCGAGCCGAGGCCGCCCACGCCGACAATCAACACCGACGCCTGGCGCAGCCGGTCCTGGCCGGCGCGGCCGACTTCGGGGAGGATCCGCTGGCGATGATGCCGCTGGCCGCTCATCGGGCCGCGGCTCCCACGAACGCGTTGTAGTCCTGCAGCTGGCGGATGCGGGGATGATCGCCGCACACCGGGCAGGAAGGGTTTCGCCGATAGCGGATCTCGCGGAAGGTCATGGCCAGGGCGTCGTGCAGCAGCACCCGGTTGACCAGCGGGTCGCCCTTCCCCGTGACCAGCTTGATGGTCTCGATGGCCTCGATGGTGCCGATGATGCCGGCCAGGGGGGCGAGCACGCCGACGTCTTGCGCGTCGCCCACCAGCCCCGGTGGCGGAGGTTCCGGGTACAGGCAGCGGTAGCAGCCGCGTCCGGGCAGGAAGACCGTGGCCTGCCCTTCGATCCGGAAGATGCTGCCGTGCACCAGCGGCTTCTTCAAGAAGAAGGCGGCGTCGCTGAGCAGGTAACGGGAGCCGAAGTTGTCCGTGCCGTCCACGATCACGTCGTACTTCTCCATCAGCGTCATGGCATTGGATCGGTCAAGCCAGCGCGGATGGATCTGCAGGCGGACCTCGGGGTTCAGGCTGGCCAGGGTGCGTGTTGCCGAGTCGGTCTTGCTGCTCCCCACCGTATCGGTGCGATGGAGGATCTGCTGCTGGAGGTTGGCCAGGCGCACCTCATCATGGTCAACCAGTCCTAGCGTCCCGACACCCGCCGCCGTCAGATAGGTCGCCGCCGGCGAGCCGAGCGCCCCCAACCCGACGATCAGCACGCGCGACTGCAAGAGGCGGTGTTGGCCGCGGAGCCCGATCTCGGACAGGGCGATGTGCCGCGCGTAGCGCTCCACCTGCGACGGAGCCAGCGGATGATGGGGCACGATCAGCCTCGGGCCGCTCGCCGCGGCCGGCCCGGCACCGGCTTGAAGATCCCGTGAAAGACGGGCGCTCCGGTTGGCCGGTCGCGCAGCAGATCGGCCAGGGTGTGCGCCGCATACACGCGCCGGGCCGCGGCATCCGCCTGCTTGGTGACACCGTGCAGGATGCAGCCGTAGGGCGAGGCGTCCTCGTGGCTCCCGCATTCGGTCTCGGTCCCGGGGCCCTCCAGCGTGGCGATCACCTCATCGAGCCGGATCTCGGACGGCGGTCGGGTGAGCAGGTGACCGCCGTGGGGGCCGCGGACGGATCGGATCAAGCCGGCCCGCCGCAGGATCAACAGCACCTGGTCCAGGAAGGGGCCCGGGATCCGCTCCCGCCTGGCGATCTCCGCCGATTGGATGGCGTCACCACCGTGGTGGGCAGCCAGCTCGAACATGGCCCGCACCCCGTACTCCGTCTTCATGGCGAATCGCGTCCGGATACCCAATGTTGACTCCCGGAGTCAAGGATATCAGCGACAGGCGAAGGGGCAGGTGGCGAAGGCCAGGAAGAACGCGCCCAGGATGACCAGCGGGATGGCGGTGGCGACCAGGCTGAGGCTGCGCAGGCTGACTGTCCGGCGTTCGGCAGGGTTGTCGTGGAGTCGCGAACGAACGACCAGCCCCTCCACGGCCAGGACAAAGGAAGCACCACCCAGCCCGAGGGCCACCATGACGATGGCCCAGGGGGTCGAAGGGGGACCGCTCTGGTGCAGGAACGCATTGAAGCTGGCGGCCAGCACGCCCACCAGGGCCAGCATGATGCCGAAGGGGACCAGCGTGAGATTGATACTGCGCAGCGGGCGGCCTGGCTCGCGGCGGCGGGAGAACTCCCAGGCACTGGCCAGCAGAAACGCGATATAGGCGGCGATCACCACGTAGAAAAAGATCGAGGTGGTGATCTCGATGAGACCGACGGCAGCCAGCTCCGTCAATGTCACGAACGGAGTGTACGACCGGCCTAGGTGAGAATCCGGTAGAGGTTATTCATCACGGCGATCGCCGTGATCCAGGCCGCCACCAGGTACGCGTTCCACAGGCCGGGGCGGCGACGCCCGACGACCAGCAGGAAGGCGACCAGCAGCGCGACCAGGCTCAGCTTCACGAGGTACACGGCCACTTCCCCGTCATGGGCGATGATCCAGGCGGCGATCCCGTTGAGCTCCTGGCGTCCCTCCGACAACCCGATGTGGGTGGTGGCGACGTCGAGCACTTGCGCCAGGCAAAAGCCACCCAGGATGAACGCCCGCTTGCCCAATCGCCCTTCCTTCTTCGGTGGTCCGCCTGGCGCCTACTTTACAACCGGGCTGTCATGAAGAGCAACCCCCATGATGCCCTCAGCCGCGGTTGGCGGAATAGGTCTTGGCGAATTATAGAGTCGCCCTCCGTGGCCGTAAAGGGCCATCCCGGCACGGTCGATGCTCGGGCGCCGTCACACAGCCCGAATCCACCGGCCGGACGGCCTCCCGTTACTCGCTAAGGATCTGCCGCCGGCGCATCAGCAGGTAGGGAAGGCCAAACACCAGGCCGCCCACCGCCAGCAGCACGGCTCCGATCCGGACGTACCCGAGGAGGGTGGCAGTGGGGTCCAGTTCGGGGTCGTAGACCGTCTGCACCGGGGCTTTGAACTGCTGCGCGCCGACCGACCCGCGCAGCGTCCAGGTAAGCACGGTGACCGGGACCTGGTTCCATTCCTGCTCTTCCGTGATCCCCGGCAGCACCGAACATTTCCACTTCCCGACCAAATGCACCAGCGGGGCGGGCGGCGGGATAGCCGACTTTGGCACGGATGGGAAGCGCATGGCAAAGGCTGGTGAGCCGTCGTCCACCAGTAGGACGTCCTGGCCCGTCTGGTTGAGGAGGTAGACGTCGCAGCCGCCGGGGGCCCCCGCCACCTTCAATCCGGGAATGGCCGGCGCTACTGTGCCAATCACGGTGCGGAACGGCTCCAGGCTGGCGCCAGCGCCGACGCCCCCCAGCAGGAACAGCACCAGGCTCAACCAGGCAGCGGCGACGACCCGACCCACGGCGTGTATAACGAGCCGGACGGACGAATCCGACTGGCGTGGGGAGGGGCTTGTAGACTAAGCCCGGATCCGCCGATCGGACGACGCAGATCGGGATGCGGGGCGAGACGAGCCGAAGGAGGCGACGAGCACGGGAGGGAGCGCATCCGTCGATGCGTGACCGACCGTGCGCAGGACACGACGCCCGGATCGGCCGCATCCGCGCCCGAGATGCAAGTTCGACTCGGTGGATTCGGGCTCAGCCGCAAAGGAGGGATCGCCGGTGTCATTCGAGTTCATCCTGACCCAGGCCGACGGCCCGGTTGGGATCGTGACCATCAATCGCCCCCAGGTCCGCAATGCGCTGAACCACAAGACCATCGCCGAAATCGTCCAGGCACTGGAGGCCTTCGACCGGGACCCGGCGATTCGCTGCCTCATCCTGACTGGCAACGACCGGGCGTTCGCCGCCGGGGCGGACGTCACGGAGATGGCAGGGGCGGGCGCCATCGAGGTGCTGAACGACGACAATTTCAGCCGCTGGGCGCGCATCCAGGCGCTCACCAAGCCGCTGATCGCGGCCGTCAGCGGGTACGCCTTAGGCGGCGGGTGCGAGCTGGCGCTGATGTGCGACCTGATCGTCGCCTCGGACACCGCCCAGTTCGGACAGCCGGAAGTCAAGCTCGGCATCATCCCCGGCGCCGGCGGCACCCAGCGCTGGACTCGGTCGGCGGGGAAGGTGCGCGCCATGGAGGCCATCCTCATCGGAGACCCGATCAACGCGGTCGACGCAGAGCGGTTCGGCCTGGTCAATCGCGTCGTCCCCGTCGACCGGTACCTTGAGGAAGCCAAGCGGATGGCCATACTGATCGCCGCCCGCCCGCCGGTGGCCGTGCGGCTGGCCAAGGAGGCCATCAACCAGGCGTACGAAACGACCCTCGGCGCAGGCCTCGACTACGAACGGCGTCTGTTCTACCTGCTCTTCGCCTCCGAGGACAAGCGAGAGGGCATGCAGGCATTTCTGGAAAAGCGACCGGGCGCCTTCAAGGGCCGGTGATCCTTAGCCCGGATCCACCGAGCGGACGAAGCAGATTGGGATGCGGGGCGAGATGAGCCGAAGGCGGCGACGAGCACGCGAAGGCGCGCACCCGTTGGTGCGTAACTGAGCGCGCGCAGGAGCCAACGCACGGATCGCTCGCCTCCGCGCCCAAGATGCAAGTTCGTTTCGGTGGATTCGGGCTTAGCTCGGAGTCTGGTATCATCGGCGCCTAAGGACAAGGAGGTGGTGCCAATGACAGAAACACCTCAGATAAGTGAGAGCGGCGCCTGAGGGCGCCGCTCTTTTTACATCCTCAGGAACCGAGGTCACCCGGCGAGTGGTCCTCGACGAACTGTTGGGAAACCGAAACGCGGCTGACGCCCTCCAGCTTGCGGATGTGCTGTAAGAGGTCGTGAATGCTGGTATTGAACGGCAGCTCAAGGTGCAACTCGAGCCGTTCCTCGTTGGCGCCCGCCTCGAAGAACACGATCGACTCCACGGAAGCGCCCATCGCCCGCAGCTCGCCCTGAACGTACGCGAGCGTGTCCGGCCGCCGGCCCAGCGTGAGCGAAAGGATGGCCTCGTTGTGTCGACGGAAGAACCGCCGCTCGATCGGCTTGAGAACCATCAGCACGATCAGGACCAGGAGTGTGGTGACGAAGGCGGCGTAGTACTGCCCCAGCGCGGCGGCCATGCCGACCGCCGCCGTTGCCCAGATGGTGGCGGCCGTGGTCAGGCCGCGCACCAGGTCCTTGCGCATGAAGATGGTCCCCGCCCCCAGGAAGCCGATGCCGGTCACGATCTGGGCAGCAACCCGCGATGGATCGGTGTGGTCGAAGCCGAAGGCGGAGACCAGGGTAAAGAGGCATGACCCCAGCGACACCATGGTCACCGTGCGCAGCCCTGCGGCCCGCTCCTGCCGTTCCCGCTCCAGCCCGATCAAACCACCCAGGAGAAGAGCCACGAACAGCCGGGCCGTCACGTCCAGGAGGTTGATCCCGATCACGCCGATATGGTACGTCCGCGCGACCTGGGCGGCGCAGCGGTCTAAGCTACGCGGCGAAAATCAGATCGTCCTCGGGTTCGTAGACGGCGCCGTGTCGCTGGACGAAGAGGGCCTGCTGGAGGCCGAACAGCGCGTCCATCAGCTTGCCGATGCCGATCTTGACCTTGAGGTTCTCGACGGCAGCGCCGCAGTTGGGAACGTCGGCCACCAACCCGATCAGCATCCGCAGGCGTTCCTCATAGGACAGCGGGACCCGCTTCATGCCCCGCACGTTCAGCTCCTCGAGCTCGTACAGCATCCGGTCCACCATCATGATCGGCTGGCGCAACCGCCTGTCCTCCGCGCGCCGCACGCGATGCCGCTGTTCCGCTTCCCGGATCTCAACGTTTGTCTGCGCCAGCATATCCATCATGGCTCTCCGTTCACTTCCACGACTGCTCCTCCTCGGACGCTCACAAAAACACGAAGTCCGCAGGAGTTATTCCCGTTTCTGAGCAGGGTTGGGTCCGCCGAAAGGCCGCCTGCCTACACTGACTTTCGTGGCCCTCTTGACGGTCGACCGCCTGACCCTTGCCCACGGCGCCGAGATCGTTCTGCGCGACCTCGGCTTCCAGCTGGAGCCGGGCCAGAAGCTGGCCGTCGTGGGCGCCAATGGCAGCGGCAAGTCGAGCCTCCTGCGGGCCATCATCGGCGAGCTGGCGCCCGTCGGAGGCAGCCTGTCCGTCGCTCCCCGGACCCGGGTGGCGCACCTGCCGCAAGAGCTGGAACCGGGGCCACACGAGAGCGTCTACCAGGACGCGTTGCACAGCCGGCCGGACATCCTCCGCCTGCGTGGAGAGATGGCCGACCTCGAATCGGCGCTGACCACCGCCCCACCCGATCGCTTGGAGACGCTGCTCGCCCGCTACGGTGACGTGCAGCACGAATACCAGCGGCTGGATGGTTATGCGTACGACAACCGGGTGGCCGTGGTGCTGCATGGGGTGGGGCTCCAGGCGGCCGAGCAGGCCCTCCAGCCGGCGGCGCTCAGCGGCGGGGAACGCCGGCGGCTGGCCCTGGCGCGCCTCCTGCTCCAGGACGCGGACCTGCTCCTACTGGACGAGCCCACCAACCACCTCGACCTGGAAGCCATCGAGTGGCTGGAAGACTTCCTCCGGCTGAACCGGGCGGGCATGCTCATCGTGTCGCATGACCGGCGATTCCTCGACCGGGCGGCGGACGCGGTCCTGGAACTGCACGCCGGTGGCGGTGAGTGGTATCCAGGCAACTACACCCAGTACGTCCGGCTGCGGGGAGAACGCCGAGCGCGTCGCGAGAAGGAGTACGAGGCCCAGCAGGAGTTCATCGCCCGGACGGAAGAGTTCATCCGCCGCTACCGGGCCGGGCAGCGCGCCCGGGAGGCGCGCGGCCGCCAGACCAAGCTCGACCGCCTCCCCCGGGTGCAACGACCGCCCGAAGACCGGCAGCTACGCATCCGCCTGAAGGCCGACACCACCAGCCAGCAACTGTTCTCCAGCGATGGCCTCCGGGTGGGGTACGACAAGACCACCCTGGTGACGGTTCCCGCCTTCGTCATCGAAGCCCAGGACCGGCTGGCCATCGTGGGCCCGAACGGCACCGGCAAGACCACCCTGCTGAAAGCGCTGATGGGCGAGATCCGGCCGCTGGAGGGCCGCATCAAAAGCGGGGCCCGAGCTCGGCTCCGGTACTACGACCAGCACCTGGCCGACCTGGACCCGGAGAAGACCATCTTGGAGGAGCTGCGCACGGCCTCCGGGCTCCCGGACGAAACGCTGCGCACCTTCATGGGCCGGCTGCTGTTCAGTGGTGATGACGCCTTCAAGCAGATCCGGGTGCTCAGCGGCGGCGAGAAGAGCCGGGTGGCGTTAGGCAAACTGATGCTGGACAGCGCCGGCGTGCTGCTTCTGGACGAGCCCACCAACCACCTCGACATTCCGGCGCAGGAGATGCTCGAAGAGGCCCTGGCCGATTTCGAGGGCACGATCGTGTTCGTCTCCCACGACCGCTACTTCATCGATGCGGTCGCCAGCCGGCTCTGGATGATTGAGGATGGTCGGGTCACTCAGCATCTCGGCAACTACGCCGACTATGCTCGCCGCCGCCAGCGGCTGGCCGCCACCACCACTGCGCAGCCGGCCGTCTCGCGACCGGTGCGCGGACGGCCGGTCTCGGTGGCCGAGTCGCCGGAGCGGCAGACCACCGGTCTCGAAGCCGAGATCACCGCCGCGGAGGCGGAGGTCCGCCGGATCGAGGAGCAGCTGGCCGATCACCGCACCTACGACGACCCGGAGGAGGTGGCGCGGCTCTCCCGTGCCCACCAGGACCAGTCGCGGCGGCTGGACACCCTGTACCAGCAGTGGGAGCGGGCGGCCGGCGCCTGACTAAGGCTAAGCCGACGGCGCTGCTGGGTGCGCTGCTCGCCGGCACGCTGGTGTTCGCCGTCGCCGAGCTCTTGAACTCAGACACGGCGGGTCCCTGGCTGGAGTTGGCCGCCACCGCCCTGCTCGGCCTGGCGCTGCTGACCGGCACCCTCTTCATCCGGGCGGCGGTAGTACGCCGGCGGGAGCGGTTGCCCCGCCGCGCCTGGGGGTGGGCCGCGGCGGCGGCGGGAAGTGCGCTGGTCGGTCTAGCGGCCGTCAGCTTCCTGGCCACCAGCCTCCAGGTGGGCTCGACGCTGACCGGCGCCGACGTCCGGGTGACCCGCCCCATCCTCGACGGCCTGCCGGTGCCGCCCCAGGCCCGGCTGGTGAGCGAGCATCCGGGCCTGGCGGGCAGCGAGAGCATCGTGGCCGATTACCGCGTCCCGGATCTGTCCCAGGTCGGCGGCTTTTACACCCAGGCGCTCCCGAAGGTGGGATGGAGCTCCGAGGACGCGAACCCGGGGGGCGCTCTCCTTCGGTATCGGAAGGGCGACTTCGTGGTCATCGTCCTGATCGACCAGAGCGGCCCGCCGGCCACCGATTACACCGTGACCATCGACCATGCCCCGGTCCCGTCGATCACCCCAACCGGGTCTGCCGGCTAGCGAGAGAGTTCCGGCCGGTGGGCCGGCTCGGGGCGCCCTAAGGCGCTTGGGCGAATCGCACAAAAACCTCGTTTGGAGTCAAGGCGGCCACACCAATGACGGGGGCGGCAGCCGACCCTAGGATCGGCTCCAGAGGGTTCGCGTATTTCAGCGTGGAGGGAAAGCACCATATGGCAATCGACCAGGGGGTTCGGGCCAAGAAAGAGACCAGGGCGGACGCCCACACCGTTATCGATCTGGCCCACAAGCAAGGCCTGAAAATCGTCGACCTGAAGTTCGTCGACTTGATCGGCACCTGGCAGCATTTTTCGATCCCGGTCGGGGAGCTGACGCCCAGCCTGTTCGGCGACGGCATCGGATTTGACGGCTCCAGCATCCGCGGCTTCCAGCACATCCACGAGAGCGACATGCTGCTGATCCCGGATCCCGCCTCAGCCATCGTGGATCCCGTGCTGCGGGTGCCGACCCTCAGCCTGATCTGCGACGTGATCGACCCGATTACCCGAGAGCCCTACAGCCGAGACCCACGCTACGTGGCCAGAAAGGCGGAAGCGTACTTGGGCACGACCGGGATCGCCGACACCAGTTACTGGGGCCCCGAGTGTGAGTTCTACATCTTCAACAGCATGCGGTTCGACCAGAACCAGTTCTCGGGGATGTACGAGATCGACTCCATCGAGGGTGTCTGGAACTCGGGCAAGAACAGCGAGCCCAACCAGGCCTACCGGCCGCGCTACAAGGAGGGCTACTTCCCGGTTCCGCCGACGGACAAGCTCCAGGACCTGCGCTCGCAGATCGTCCTGAAACTGATCGAGGCCGGCGTCGACGTGGAAGTGCACCACCACGAAGTGGGCACGGCGGGCCAGACCGAGATCGACATGAAGTACCAGACGCTGGTGACGATGGCCGACCGGGTCATGATCTACAAGTACGTCGTCAAGAACGTCTGCGCCCAGAACGGCTTCGTGGCCACCTTCATGCCCAAGCCGTTGTTCCAGGACAACGGGTCCGGCATGCACACTCACCAGAGCCTGTGGAAGGACGGCGTCCCCCTCTTCTACGACAAGAACGGCTACGCGCTGATCAGCGACCTCTGCCGCTGGTACATCGGCGGGCTGCTCGCCCATGCCCCGTCCCTGCTGGCCTTCGCGGCCCCCACCACCAACTCCTACCGCCGCCTGGTGCCTGGCTATGAGGCGCCCATCAACCTCATCTACTCCAAGCGGAATCGGAGCGCCTGCGTCCGGATCCCGATGTATTTCACCG
>DASQAY010000061.1:0-3044 GCA_035635515.1 Candidatus Eiseniibacteriota bacterium
CGCGACTCTGACTCCACGACCGTGATCAGGTTGAGAACGCTGGCGCGCGCCTCGGCGGCGGCATGCATCTCCGCCTCGCCGATCTCGCCGTCGGACTTCAGCTTCCAGCGAACCTGGGCCAGTTCCTCCTCGATGGCATGGATGTCGACCATCGGCTGGGTCTTGACATCGCCGTGCTCGCCGCTCATGGCCGCCGCCAGCGGCGGCCGTCCCGCTCCATCAGGGCATCGGCCGCCTCCGGCCCCCAGGTGCCGGCGGCGTAGTTGGGGAAGTCCGGCGGGGGCTCGACCGCCCAGCCCCGCTCGATCTCATCGGTCAATTGCCAGGCGCGCTCGACCTCGTCTTCGCGGGCGAACAGCGTGGGATCCCCCAGCATGCAGTCGAGTATCAGCCGCTCATAGGCGTCCGGCGACTCCATCAGGAACGACGACCCATAGAAGAAGTCCATGTTCACGGTGCGCAGCCGCATGGTGGGACCCGGCACCTTGGCGGCGATCTTCAACGAGGCGCCCTCGTGCGGTTGGATCCGCATCACCAGCACATTGGGGTTCAACTCCTGCACCACCGTCTTGGCGAATGGCTGGTGCGGCGCCTTCTTGAAGGTGATGGCGATCTCCGACGCGCGGGTGGGGAGGCGCTTGCCGGTGCGGAGGTAGAAGGGCGTGTCCGCCCACCGCCAGTTGTCAATGTAGAGTCGGAGCGCGACATAGGTCTCGCTGAGGCTAGTCGCGGTCACCTCCTCTTCCTGGCGGTAGCCCTTGACCTCCTGGCCGGCGACCCACCCCGGCCCGTACTGGCCGCGCACCACATCGTGGGCTACGTCCACCGGCCGGATCGACTTCAGCACCTTGACCTTCTCGTCCCGGACGGTCTCGGCATCGAAGTTGGCAGGCGCCTCCATGCCGGTGATGCTGAGCAGCTGGAGGAGATGGTTCTGAGCGATGTCCCGGAGGGCGCCGGTCTGCTCGTAATAGGCACCCCGCTGCTCGATCCCGATGTCTTCGGCGACGGTGATCTGCATGTGGTCGACGTAGCGCCGGTTCCAGATGGGCTCGAAAATGCCGTTCGCGAACCGGAAGACCATAACGTTCTGGACCGTCTCTTTGCCCAGGTAATGGTCGATGCGGTAGACCTGGGGCTCCTTGAACACCTCATGGACCACCGCGTTGAGGGCCTGGGCACTGGCCAGGTCATGGCCGAAGGGCTTCTCGATGACCACCCGGGTCCAGCCCGTGGCCGTTTGCGCCAGCCCGGCCGTCCCCAGCGACCGAACGACCGTGGTGAAGACGCCGGGAAGCGTGGCCAGGTAGAACACCCGGTTGCCGCCGGTCCCCCGGGTCCGGTCTACTTCCTCCAAAACCGCGCTGATCCGCGCGTAGCCGCTCCGGTCTTCGAACGCCATGCTTACGTAGTGCAGCCCTTCGCTGAAGCTGCGCCAGACCTCCGAATCGATCGGCTGCGTCCGCGAATACTTCCCCACCGCGTCGCGCATCTGGCTGCGGAACTCGTCGTCAGAGAGCGGCGAGTGGGCCGCGCCCACCACTGTGAACCCCTGCGGCAGGTAGTGGTTGAGCGCCAGGTTGTAGAGCGCCGGCATCAGTTTGCGGTGCGTCAGATCGCCGGTCGCCCCGAAGATGACCATCGCGCACGGATCCGGGGTGCGGGCCAGCACCAATCCGTCACGCAGCGGATTTCGCTCCAGGACCGGCGCTTGGGCCATGGCAGCCTCCTTATTCCGGCTTGATGGGGTGCCCGCCGAACTCATTCCGCAGGGCGGCGAGCACCTTGGCGGTAAACGTGTCCTCTTGCCGCGAGCGGAACCGGACGAACAGGCTGGAGGCGATGGACGGCGCCGGGACCGCGTGGTCGATCGCCTCCTGCAGCGTCCACCGACCCTCGCCCGAATCCTCCACCCAGCCCTTGATGCCGCGCAGCTCGGGGTCTCGCTCGAAGGCCGCCTGCGTGAGCTCGAGCAACCAGGAGCGGATGACGCTGCCGTGGTTCCAGAGCTTGGCCAGCTGGGGCATGGCAAAGGGGTACTGGGAGGCCTTCAGGATCTCGAACCCTTCGGCGTAGGCCTGCATGATGCCGTACTCCATGGCGTTGTGGACCATCTTGGCGTAGTGTCCGGCGCCGCTTGGCCCCACATATGCATAGCCATCCTCGGGCGCCAGGGTCTTGAAGATCGGCTCCGCGAACATGAAGGTCGCTTCCGACCCCCCGGCCATCAGGCAGAAGCCGACCTTGAGCCCCCAGACGCCGCCGCTCACGCCCACATCAAGAAATTCGACCTGCTTGCTGCGCAGGTCTTCGGCGCGGCGGACTGAGTCTTTGTAGTTGGAGTTGCCGCCGTCGACAATGACGTCACCCGGCGACACCGATCCCTGCAGCCGCTGGATGGTGTCGTCCACCGGGGCGCCGGCCGGGATCATCAACCAGAACAGGCGGGGCGGCTTTAGCCGGCGGCCCATGTCTTCCAGGCTGTCGCTGGGCAGGGCGCCCTTTTGGGCCACCCCCTTGACGGCGTCGGCACTGCGGTCGTAGACCACCACCTGGTGGCCGCCCTGCAGCAGGCGCTGGGTCATGCCAGCCCCCATCCGACCCAGCCCGATCATGCCGAGCTGCATCCGACTACTCCACGGGAACCGTCGCGCCGACGGCCTGGCCGATGCGCGCCAACCCCTCGGCGATGTCGTGGACCTGGACCCGCAGCACCCGCCGTCCGTGATTGCGGAGCGCCATGTAGTCGCCCAGGGCCTGGGCCTGCTTGAGCTGCCCGAAGCTGTAGGTCGCGCCCGGGATCTGGAGGTCGTTGAGATCATCCCCCACGATCTGCAGAAACACCCCCGTGTTGGGTCCGCCCTTGTGCAGCTGGCCAGTGGAATGGAGGAACCGCGGACCATAGCCCACCGTGGTGGCGACGCGGTGCTGGTCCCGGATCGCGACCCGGATAGCCGTGAGCGCCTGGTCGGTCTCGGCGGCCGGCGCCACATAGGCCATCAGGGCCACATAGTCGTGCGGCTTCACCTGGGCGAGCAGCGCCT
>DASQAY010000062.1:0-1988 GCA_035635515.1 Candidatus Eiseniibacteriota bacterium
CGTGTTCAAGGCCGACGACATCCGGGGTCTGTACGAGACCCTCAAGTCGCGCGGCGTCACTGACTTCACCCAGGAGCCCACCGACCACTTCTACGGCACCGACATGGGCGTCCGCGACCCGTTCGGCAACGCCATCCGGATCCTCCAGCAGGGGAAGGTCGCCCATAAAGCAAGGGCATGATGCGGGCCGGCCGCATCAGTGGCAGTGGTACTTGTGGCCGTGCAGGACCGCCGCGCTGCCGTCCGGACAGGTATATGTACTGGTCGCTCCTGCATCACCAGGGTTGGCCACCGCTTCCTCGATGTCCTGGAACGTCAAGCTGAGCTGGTTGCCGGTGGCGGTGATCGTGACGATCGCAACACACGCGACCAGGACGAGGATGAGGGCGAATTCCACCATGGATTGGCCCTTTGACCGTAAGTGATCGCGCAGCCACTGGATCATCTTTTTTGCTGGGCTTAGGCCTCGGCCTAGGCGCCTCTATTACCTATTAACGTCCCGCCGCTTACGACCCGCCTATCGGCCAAGGGCCGCGAACTCGACCCTTCATCCGGTTGCGTTGGATTAGTAACGACACGAACCTTACGAATCACCTAACGGGACAGTATCCCGATCGGGTCTACGCCGCGGCGGGCAAGGCCCGGGTGTCGGCCGGCGCGATGGCCGTGACCCCGGGGATGCGGGCAAAGGCTGCCCAGATCAGGATGGGCGCGACGCCCGCCACCACCACGACGATGCGGGCCAGCAGCATCTGGTTGATAGGCGCGGCGAGCAGCAGGAAGCAGCCGATGCTGAGCACCCGCCCGATCCCCAGGCACAACTCCTGGTGGACGATGTAGTCGTAGCGCATCGCTTTGGGCGCGGGATCGCGGTCGATCACCTGCAACGCCACCGGGGCCAGGGCATTCCCATGGAGCGGCCCACCGATGGCGCGCAGCAGGCCGAAGCCGACGATCGCCCAGGCCGTCAAGTAGAGGGGCAATAAGAAGGTGGAGAGGACCAGCAGCGCACCGCCCACGAGGGCGCAGGCGATTCGGTGCTTGGGCTTCATGAAGGCAGCCAGCCCGAGGCTGATCCCCACCCCCAGTAGGCCCATCAGGCCGTTGAAGTTGCCCACCTGCTGCTCGTTCTTGAGCACGAGGAACATCAAGATCGTGAGCACCAACCCGATCAAGCTCCCGGTAAAGCCGTCGGCCAGCCGGGCTCGGGTCACCCAGCGCCAGTCCGGATTTCGCCGGGCCAGGGTCGCCACCCGGCGGAGCGAGAGGCGCTCGCGCGCGGACGACGGCAAGCGTCCGGCCAGCACCATCGCGGCCATCAGTACCACGGCCGACAGGGCAAAGACCAATTGATAGCCCCGGTACGTCCCACCCACCCGGGTCCCCGCCACGATGATGGCGCCCGCAGCCGGCGGGAGGGTGGCGGTCAGGAACAAGCTGGCGGTTCCTGCGCCCCGAAGTACCGGTCGCGGTCCCGGTCGGAGGTGGTGTCGTAGGTGACCAGGTGGAAGCCGGACCAGTAGAAGCCTTCCGCCACCCCTCGCAGCAGGCCCAGGAGCACGACCCAGTGCGGCGCGTCGTTGCCAAGCATCAAGATCACCAGGTACGAGAGGCCGCAGCCGAAGAGGCCCAGCCGGATCGAGGCGCCGGCGCCGAGGCCTCGCCACACCAGCCCGTTGGCGATGAAGGCGGCGGGAATCATGAGCGCGCTCAACCCGCTGTAGAGGGCGATCGGCGCCAGGTCGTGGCTGGCCCGCCAGAGAAAGATCGACAGGAAGGCGCCGGCCAGCAGGTTGGCGGCGGTGTAGGCGCCATGAACCAGCACCATGGTGCTGGCGCGCCGGTCCAGCCCGCTCGATAAGCCCCTCGGCCGCAACACCCGTCCCTCTTTTCGGGCCCATCCCGCAAGCCCGTATCCAGACAACGGTTCGCCTGACGCCCGCTTTCCCGGGTCATTGGCCTGTCACGAATACGACGGGACCGTCACG
>DASQAY010000063.1:0-1815 GCA_035635515.1 Candidatus Eiseniibacteriota bacterium
CAAGACCGTCGGTTTGCCCGGCGCCTTCAGCCAATCGGCATAGACGACCGGATGTCCGCCCGTCTCAATAACCTCGGCATTCTGCAGCCCGATTCGCTGGTATTGCTCGGCGAGGTGGCCGGCGGCGCGGCGCACGTCGTCGGCGTGTTCCGGCTGGCTCGAGATGCTCGGGATGCGGAGAAAGTCCTCGAGCTCGCGGAGACCCTGCTCCCGCGTCTCCTCGAGGAATTCGTCGGTCGTAGCCACCGGAGGCTAATTTAGTAGATAAAGCCCAGGAGGTCGAGTCCGGCGGTTGACCTGATCGTCCGGTAATCAACGCGGCCCCAGCCGGCGTAGTTCATCTCCGATATCGTGAAGGATCCGTCGGCGTTGACCGACTCGACGTAAGACACGTGCCCTACCGGCGAGGTCCAGCTGATGCCTTGCACCATGATCGCCCCGGCCATCGGCACCTGGCCTTCGGCAAATCCGAAGGCGCGTGCGTTCGACCACCACTCGTAGGCATTGCCATTCCACGGCACGTTGCGCCGGTGCGCCACCCACCAGGTGCAATACCCGTAAGGGAACTTGCCGCCGGAGCCTGTTACTGGCGCGTTGCTATAGGTGATCGTGTAGTTCGTCACCTGCTTGCCAAAGCGGTTCCACGTCACCGAGCGAACGGTCTTCTTGCCGATGCCGTTGTCGAGGGCCGGACCGACGCCATCCGGGAGCATCAGCATGGTGCCGGACTTGAGGTGGTCTGGATCTCGCAGCAGGTTGAAATCGACGATGTCCTGAACGTTCACGTGGTACTGGATGGCCAGCGCGTGGATCTGGGTGTCCGACTGGACTTTGACGAGGATTCCATTAACCGGTGGGACCACAAGCCGCCCTCCGGCAACCACGCTCGTGATGTCGGTAAGGTTGTTCGCCCAGCGGAGCGTGTCCACGGTCAGCCCGAAGCGTCCCGCCACATCCTGGACCGTGTCGCCCGGCTTGATGGTGTAGTAGCTGATGTCCCGCCGCACCGTGGCATCCGCGCTCGACGTGCTCATCTTCATGATGAACCCACCCTGGCTGAGCACCACGTCGTCGACATGCGTGGTCCGCAGTGAGACCGAAGGGGCGGGATTAGCGCCGTAGGCGGTGTCGGTGTGGAGTCGGTCGAAGGCCGTCAGTACCGGGATTACGGCCGCCGCTAACAAAACAAGCGTGTGCGTTAAAAACCGGCTCTGTGCCAGATCACTTCCCCCGTGATAGCTCAGTAGGTTTTTTTGGATGGTAGCACAGGTTAGGTCTGGACAAGTGCTCAAAGGCGCTTCCGGGAAAGGTGGAAGCGGACAAGGGGTGACAAAATGTTGAAAATAGGAGAAGGTAGAGCCTGGTGCTCAGAGGAGCGGGCTGAGCGGTTGCTGAATACGAATCGGGCGGGAAGGGCCGTCGGAGGAAGGCGATTTGGGGTCGGACGGGGCAGGCAATACGGACCTAGGCCTTAACAGTTGTAAAGACTTTCATAGGCCAGTAAACTCGCCACCAGCGGTGGCAGGCCGGGTTTGGTCACGCCGCAGGGTGAGGATGGCGGCCCTGGGACTGGCCGGCGGGCTCGGCTTGATGCTGGCGCCGGCCGGCGCGCTGGCCGATACCGCGGGGCCCTCGGCTTCGCCGTCGGCCTCTCCGTCGCCATCGGCGAGTTCCACCTCGGCCCCCACTCCGGTGACCCCCTCCGCAACTCCGTCGGCGACGCCCAGTGCCTCGCCCAGCGCCAGCCCGACCAGCCTGGCCCTCCAGAACCGCCAGGCGCAGGGCCAGTTGATCGGCGACTTGACCGCCGCCGAA
>DASQAY010000064.1:0-2235 GCA_035635515.1 Candidatus Eiseniibacteriota bacterium
GAGCTCCAGCTGCCCGTTCTCCACCAGACCGGTGACGTCCAGCAGGTAGGTGCGATGGCTGTCGGGAGCATGGTCCTCTCCGATGCCGTCACACCGGGCCCGGTACAGCCCTTCCCCGGTGCCCGCCACGTCCCACTGACCGTGGTAGTTGAGGCAGACCGCCGGCAGCGGGTCCTCCAGGAGCACGGCCGCCGGCGAGTCGGGCGGGCTCAGGTAGCGCAGCGCCCCGTAGCTGAGACCACGGTGTGGAAGTGCGCGGAGCTGTTCCTTGACCGACTTGAGAACCTCCCCCCACTCCGAAGCTGGGGGCATGCTGAGCGCGACCGGGAACATGCTCGTGAACCAACCCACCGTGCTGGACAGGTCGATGTCGTCGAGGATGTCCTCACGGCCGTGACCCTCCATGCCGATCAGCACGCCGTCGCGCCCGGTCCATTGGCAAAGCGCCCGGCCAAGGGCGCTCACGAGCACGTCGTTGACCTGCGTGCGGTACACCCCCGGCACCTCGTGCAGCAACGCATCCGTCTCGTCGCGGCCGAGCCGGACCGACAGGGTCCGAGTGGAGCCGACCGTGTTCGGGCCGTCGTGGTCCACGGGCAGCACGGCGGAGGCCCGGCGGGACAGCTCGCTCCAGTACCCCAGATCGCCGTCGAGCCCGCCGGAGGCG
Organism: Candidatus Eiseniibacteriota bacterium; assembly: GCA_035635515.1. GTDB lineage: Bacteria > Chloroflexota > Dormibacteria > CF-121 > CF-121 > CF-121. The sequence continues at coordinate 668 of DASQAY010000064.1, forward strand.
ACGTGCTCGGCCAGGCGCCGGGCCCAGGCCCGGTAGGCGGTGGTCCCGGCACCCAGGTCGACGGGCTGGCCGGCATCGATCTGACGGTAGGCCCTTTCGAGGTCGCCGAGCAGGATCCGCCAGGAGACCCCGTCCACCACGAGGTGGTGGACGGTCACGAACAGCCGTGGCCGCCGGCCCGGCCCCATGACGAACAGCACCACCTTGAACAGCGGACCGTCGGTGATGCTCAGGGTGGTCTGGGCCGCGACCGCCGCCTGCTCCATGGCGGCCTGCTGCGCGTCGGCATCCAGGGCGGACAGGTCGCAGCGCCGGAAGACCGCCGCCGTCTCGCTGGGGGCGACGTCCTGCACCCAGGAGCCGTCGACGAGGGCGAAGCGCATCCGCAGCGCCTCGTGGTGGGCCACGACCGCGTCCATGGCCCGCTCCAGGACCCCGGCGTCGACGTCTTCGGCCAGCTCGACGGTCATCGACTGGTTGAAGTGGTCGCTGGTCTCCGTGTGCGTCTCCAAGAACCAGGACTGGATCGAGGTCAGCGGGACGGGACCGGTCACCGAATCGTGGTAAGCCTCCTGAGCTACTGCTCCCATCCGAGCAGCAGCTGCGATGGCGGCGATGGTCTGATGCAGGAAGACGTCCTTCGAGGTAATGCTCAGCCCGGCCTGCCGGGCCCGGGACACCACCTGGATGCTCAGGATGGAGTCGCCGCCGAGCTCGAAGAAGTTGTCCTCGACCCCGACCCGCTCGACCCCGAGCACCTCCGCCCAGATCCCCGCCAGCACCGCCTCGGCGTCGGTGCGCGGCGCCACGTAGCCCGCAGCCACCCCGGCGCCGGGATCGGGAGCCGGCAGGGCCTTGCGGTCGAGCTTGCCGTTGGGGTTGAGCGGCAGCGCGTCCAGGCTGACGAAGGCCGAGGGCACCATGTAGTCCGGCAGGGTCTGGCCCAGGAAGGCCCGCAGGGCCGGGGTGTCCGGGACCTCCCCGTCTCCGCTGGGCACGACGTAGGCCACCAGGCGCTTGTGGGAAGAGTCCTGCCGATCCGGCGCCTTGAGGGGCGCCTCGGTCTCCCGGGCGACCACCACGGCCTCGCCCACCCCGGGGTGGGCCACCAGGGCGGCCTCGACCTCGCCCAGCTCGATGCGGAAGCCCCGGATCTTCACCTGGTCGTCGCAACGCCCGAGGTAGTCGATCGCCCCGTCGGGCCTCCAGCGCACCACGTCCCCGGTGCGGTACATCCGGCAGCCCGGCTCCCCGAAGGGGTTGGCCACGAAGCGCTCGGCCGTCAGCCCCGGGCGGCGCAGGTAGCCCCGGGCCAGGCCGGCGCCGGCGATGTAGAGCTCCCCGGGCACGCCGACGGGCACCGGCCGCAGGGCGGCGTCGAGCACGTAGGCGGCGGTGTTGCGCAGTGGGCGCCCCACCACCGGGCGACTGCCGACGACCACCCGGCAGGACAGGGCGTCGACGGTGCACTCGGTGGGGCCGTAGAAGTTGTAGCTCGTGGTGTCTACCGCCGCAGCCAGCTCCCGCCACAGCGACTCGCCCAGGGCCTCACCGCCCAGCAAAAGGAT
>DASQAY010000065.1:0-4840 GCA_035635515.1 Candidatus Eiseniibacteriota bacterium
GGCTTCACCCACGAACGGCTCACCACCGGTTCGGGGCTGGCCGTTACGGTGGTGACGATGTCGGCCTCCCGCACCGCCGCCTCCGCCGTTGGGACGGCCTCCACCGGAAATCGGTATTTCGAGCGCTGCAGGGCCACGAACTCGCGCGCTCGTTCCGGCCTCCGGCTCCACACCCGCACGCCCTGCAGCTGGCGGACGGCGGCGAGCGCTTCCAGGTGCGTGCGCGCCTGCACCCCCGCGCCCAAGATGGCGGCAGTGGCGGCATCCTTCCGCGCCAGCCGGTCGGTCGCCACACCCGACACCGCCGCGGTCCGAATGGCGGTGATGGCGCCCCCGTCCATGACCGCCCGCAGCTCGCCGGTGTCCGGGTCGAGGAGCGCGACCGTCCCCTGGTGGGTGTCGACGCCGCGCTCCGCATTGCCGGGGAACACGGAGACCGCCTTGAACCCGAGGGCGGCGTCGCTCCGGCCATCGCCCCACATGAAGCCCGGCATCATGGCCAGGACGCCCCGCCCGTCGGGGATGCTCATCACCGAACGTAGGGGCAGGTGGGCTCGGCCCTCAGCCAGGGCGGCCAGCGCCTCGGCCATGATTCTGATGCAGTCGCGCATCGGCAGCATGTCGTAGACGTCCCGCTCGGTCAGCGCCAGGAGTTCACGTTCGGGTTTGGCCATTGTTGCTCCAGCCTCAGTTGCGCCGAGTTCGAGCTACAATAGCGCGTCGCCGTCATCTCGCGTCGGGAGGTACACCGTGGCGAAGTCACGCGATAACCGGACCCGCGAGGAGAAAAAGAAGAAAAAGCCGAAGAAGGCAAAGCTGCCACCGCAGCCTGGTAGTGGCTTCGGCTTTGCGCCTCGCCCGCCGGTGCCGCCGCCTAGCTCGCCGGGAGCGCCATCGGTCTGAGTCGGCGAGCCCTGGCGCTGCTGGGGCTGCCGTTGCTTCTGTACACCGCCGCGCCGGCGCGAGCGGACGATCCCGGCACGCTCGCCGACCGCCTGGCCCAGCTGCAGCAGCAACAGAGCCTGCAGCAGCAACATCTGGCCGCCCTGGAAGCGCAGCGGGCGCAGCTGCAACAGACCCTGCTCGGTCTGCAGGCCCAGCTGGCCGACACCGGCGCGGCCCTGGCGCCCATCGCCGCCCAGGCGGAGGCGATCCAGAACGAGCTGAACCTGAAGCAAGACCAACTGGGACGCGACGAAGCCGCCTACCGCATCCATCGCCAGGCCTTTCATACCGACGTGCGCCGGGTGTACGCCATGGGATCACTGCACTGGCTCGACTTCCTGGCCTCCTCGCGAAGCTTCGGAGACCTCTTGGACCGGATCCTGTACCTCGACCAGTTCGCGGTCGCGGAGTTCCACATGGCCAGCCGGCTGCAGGCCGAGCGAACCGCGCTCGAGGGCGAGCGCACCATCCTGGCCCAGGAGCGAGCGGCCCTGGATCCGCTGCTGCAGGAGCTGCAGGCACGGGTCGCCAGTGTCAGTCAGCAGCTAGACGCGGCCGCGGCGTATGACTCGCAGCTGGAGGCCGCTCACCGCCAGACGCTGATCGCGCTGGCCGGGCTGCGGGCGACCGGCCGGGCGCTGCAGACCGCGCTCGACCAGTACCAGGCCCAGCAGATGCAAATGGCCTTGAAGAATCCGGGCGCCACCTATGGGGTGACCTGTCCACCCGCCGCGCCGGCCGGGTCGGTCCGCTTCTGTGGCCACGGCTGGGGGCACGGCGTGGGGATGGGCCAGTGGGGCGCCTATGGCATGGCCCTGGCCGGCAATGACTACCGCGCGATCCTGCAGCACTTCTACACCGGAACGACCTTCGCCACCGTGGACACCGCACACACGCCGATCCACGTGGCCGTCCTCTGGGGTGCGGGGCCCGACCGGATCGTCGCCACCGGCCCGGTGCAGGTCGCCTCACCGACCGGCACCCGCGTGGCGCAGGCCGGCGAAACCATCTCGGTCGCCGTGTCCAGCGGCCTGATGAGGATCACCCCGCTGAGCCCGGACACCCGCCTTACCCTCTACGGACCATTCGGTCGGTACCACGCCTACCGCGGCTCGCTGGTCGCCCAACAGAGTGGCGGGTTGCTCTACATCATCAACACCCTATCCATTGAGGACTATCTCCGAGGGCTGGCCGAGGTACCCTCCACCTGGCGGCTGGAGGCGATCAAGGCCCAGATCGTGGCCGCCCGCTGCTATGCACTCACGCACCTGGGCACGACCGCTCTCTACGACGTCGACGACACCACCCAGTTCCAGGTCTACCGGGGCATCGACAGCGAGAGCGACCAGCAGAACCAGGCGGTGGACGGCACCACTGGCCAGGTCCTGCTCTCGGATGGCCATGTCATCATCGCGTTCTTCTCGGCATCTGACGGTGGCCACACGGCGAACGTCTGGGATATCTGGGGCGGGTCCGGAGCCGCCTATCCCTACCTGGTGGGCGTCCTTGATCCGTGGGACGTGGTCGCGCCCCGGCATACCTGGTATACGGCGATCTATTCGTACGGCGCCCTGGAGCGCGTCTACTTCAGCGGTGCGGACGTGGCCACCTATGGCCACCTGGTGAATCTGGACCTCGGCGATCGCGACCCCTCGGACCGCCTGAACACGGTGGGGCTCACCGGCACCCGCGGCACCAAGCGGATCGGGATCGAAGCCTTCCTGCGCGCCTTCAACGACTCCCCGCTGACCGGGACCGACGTCCTCTGGAACGAGATGTTCGGGACGACGCCCTCACCGACCTGGCGCTACTGGTAAGCATCGTCCTCCCATAATTCGGAGGGTGGGGAGGAGTTCTAGGCCGACAACTCGCGCTTGCGCAGTTTGATGCGCTCGGACGCGACGAGCACGCGCTTGCGCATCCGAATGCCCTTCGGCGTGACCTCCACCAGTTCGTCGTCCTCGATAAAGTCCAGGCATTCCTCCAGCGACATCTGCCGCGGCGGCACCAGCTTGACCGTGGCGTCCTCGGTGGAGGCGCGCATGTTGGTCTTTTGCTTCTGCTTGGTGGCATTCACGTCGATATCGCCGCCTCGCCGGTTGAGCCCGATGATCATGCCCTCGTACACCTGCGTGCCGGGGCCGATAAAGGGCAGACCGCGTTCCTGCACGCCCTGTAACCCGTAGGCGACGGCCATGCCGGCCTGGCTCGCCGTCAGCACGCCGTTGCGAGTCGACGAGGGCAGGGTGCGCCAGCGCTCCCAACCCACCAGCCGGGTGGACATCACGCCGGTCCCGCGGGTCAGCGTCAAAATCAAGCTCCGCAATCCGATCAGCGCCCGCGTCGGCGCGCGATAGGTGAGCCGCGCCCCGCTGCCGGCGTCGGTCCGCATCGACTGCAGCTGCGCGCCGCGAGAGCCGAGCGCCTCGGTGATGGCGCCCACCGACTCGGCGCTGCAGTCGATCAGGCACTCCTCAATGGGCTCGTGGCGTTGGCCGGCGATCTCACGGGTGATCACGGCGGGGCGCGACACTTCGAATTCGAACCCTTCGCGGCGCATGGTCTCGATCAGGATGGCGAGGTGCAGCTCGCCTCGGCCACTGACTTCGAAGATGTCGGCGCTGGCCCCGTCGGCCACCCGGAGGGCGACGTTGGTCTGCAACTCGCGCTCGAGCCGGGCCCGAAGCTGCCGGGAGGTGCTGCTGACGGTCGCGTCGCGACCGGCGAAGGGAGACTGATTGACCGAAAACTGCATCTTCAGGGTTGGCTCGCCGACCTCCAGCCGCGGCAATGGTTCCGGATTCTCCGGGTCCGCCACCGTGTCTCCCACCGCGATGTCGGGAAGGCCCGAGATGTAGACGATCTCGCCGGCGGCCGCCTCCTCGGCGGGCTTGCGCTGCAGGGCCTCGACCGTCAGCAGCGTCGCGATCCGATGGCGCGGGCCGATCCCGCTCTCGCTGCAGCGGACCACCTCCTGCCCCGGCCGAATGACGCCGCGAGTGATCCGGCCGATGGCCAGCCGCCCGATGTGGTTGTCGTGATCCAGGTTGCTGATCAGCAGCTGAAGCGAACCTTCCGTGTCGCCCAGCGGCGGCGGGATGTAGGTCAGCAGCGCATCGAGCAGCGGCTCGAGGGTCGTTCCCGGGTGGCGCAGGTCCATCGTCGCTGTTCCCAGGCGGGCGTTCGTGTAAATCACCGGAGCGCTGAGCTGATCGGCATTCTTGGCCAGCTCGAGCAGCAGGTCATGGGTCGCCTCCACCGTCTCTGCCGGCCGCGCGTTGACGCGGTCGATCTTGTTCACGACGATGATCGGCATCAGCCCGAGCTCGAGGGCCTGCCGGAGCACGACCCGGGTTTGGGGCATCGGACCTTCGAGCGCGTCGACCAGCAACAGGCAGCCCTCGGCCATCCCCAGCACGCGCTCCACCTCGCCGCCAAAGTCGGCATGGCCCGGCGTGTCGATGATGTTGATCTTCACACCCCGGTAGCGAATCGACGTCGTCTTGGCGAGAATGGTGATGCCTTTCTCGCGCTCCAGTACGTTGGAGTCCATGATCAATTCCCCTACCTGCTCGTGAGCGGCGAACACATGGGATTGCTTTAGCAGACCGTCAACCAGGGTGGTCTTGCCGTGATCCACGTGGGCGATGATCGCCACGTTCCGGAGATCGTGGCGACGCACAGACGGAGTCAAGGCGGCGAGGGCACTCATGTTCAGGGGGGTATGGGGAACAACTCGGTCCACTCGAGCTTACCTTCGCGCGAATCCGAGAAGCCCTGGAACCCTCGAGTCAGCTCCTGGGACTCTCGGGGCTGCCGGGCGAATCCGGGGAATCCGGGCTGCCCGGACTCTGGGGGCTTTCGCTGTCATCGGCCTCGCGGCTCGCCATGAGGT
>DASQAY010000066.1:0-10379 GCA_035635515.1 Candidatus Eiseniibacteriota bacterium
CCAGGCGGCAACCGCCAGCGCGGCAGCCGCCAGCAGGACAACGCTCGTCTGCCGCATCACGGTATTCGGAGCCATGCGCTATTTAGAGATACCGTGCAAGGAATCAGCGGGTTCCCCGAGCCCCCCAGAACGGTGAGACTACCGCTAAAACCGTAAGGCTCTCCGCAAGGCAAGAGCTGCCCCCTGGAACGTTATATAGGTAGAGGGCGCGCCAGCCCAAGCTGGGCGCGCGCCAATGAATATGAAACAGCGGTCCAACAAGCGAGCCAGAAGCCAGGGCCAGGGGATGGTCGAATTTGCGCTGATCCTGGTTTTGGTCGCCCTCATGGCGATCCTCACCCTGGCGGCCACCGGCGACCAGCTGAACCTGACCTTTCAGGACATCCAGGAAGCTCTCACCAACCCCAGCGACCCGGGGGCGTCGAGCCCATACTCGTGTCCTGGCGGCGGCACCGCTGTCCTCCACGGTCATAAATATCACTGTCAGTGAGTACGGCCCCAGCCGTATCAGAGTGGTCTAGCTGGATTAGAAAGCCCCTGCTCGCTCGCTCGTTTACATACCTGAAGCTATGGGTTACCCACGCGCGCGCCGAGGCCAGGGGATGGTGGAGTATTCGCTGATCCTGTCCCTGATTGTCGTGGTCGTGATCCTGGCCGTGATCCTCCTGGGGAACACCCTCAAGAACACCTACCAGAACATCTCCTGCAACGTGGCCACTCACCAGAACTGCCCCTGATTGGTAGTCGAGACCCCGTTGGACCGGTTGACTGCTCTGAGGCGGCCACGTCTCCGTAAAGCTTTGTGAACGCAGCCCTCAGACGCCGATGGTTTGCCGCCAGGGGGCGAGATGTGAGTAGTCAGGGATGCCCCGCGAGACCGGCCAACGGAAACCACGAGCACGCGAGCGACCGCATCCGCCGAGGCGCAGCCGGGCGCGAGCTCGGCCCCACCCCCCAATCGCTCGCCCCGCGCCCCATCGACAAGCTCGACTCGGTGCATCCGGGCTAGGTCGAAAAGTTCGGCTGATCGGCGGCGGGACCGTGGTCCTGATCCTCCTGATCGGCCTGGTTTCGTTCTCGGCCCAAGCGGCGCTGGGTGCCGGAGATCAGGCGCTCAGCACGGCGGGCTCGCACAAGGCCACCGTCGACGCCGCCATGGCGCTCTTCCTCAGCCCAATCGACCCCAACCAGTCGCAGGACCCGGGCGCCATCCGGACCGAGTCGGAGCGGCGCCTGAGCCTGTACCGCGACGCGCTGGCCGAAGTCAAGGCCGACGGCGCCCGGCTGAAGACGGCGACCGATGCCCTGGGCTGGTTGGGTCCGGTGGCGCTCGGGAAGAGCAGCCAACTCGCCGCCGCGCGCCGGCGGGCGCAAGCCACCCTTGATGGCCTGGGACAGGCCGAGCAGGTGCTCACCGCGGCGGTTGACCAGGAGCTGGTCGGGCGAGGCGTCTTTGAAGCGACGCTCAAAGAGAACGACATGCTGAATGCCATGCGGATGGAGCAGTACAGCCAGGCTGACCGCAGCGGCGCCCAGGCCGAAAAGGCGCTGCGGGACGCCGAGTCACGCGTCCTCAAACCAGACGAGCCCGACAACATGCGCTCGCTGGTGGGGAGTGTTCGGAGCATGATCGACGCCACCCACAAGCTGGTCATCGACCGGCTTCGCAACGATGCCCAGGACCGGGTGCTGCGGGAGGATGAGCTCAAGCGGGCGATCGCCGAGTTCACGCGATTCTCGAGCGCGCGACAGCAGGCGCTCAACCTCCGCTGGAATGAAACGACCTACCGCCCCAAGGTGTCGGCCTATGACACCGCGCTCTCGGCGGCGCCCCCGCCGGCATGACGGTGGAATAGCGGTCGGCAACCTGTAGTTGCTCTTGTCGTGGATCGCCGGACTGCGCTGGTCACCGGGGCCTCCAGCGGAATCGGGCGCGAGCTCGCGCTAATCTTTGCCCGCAACGGGTACGACCTGGTCCTCGTGGCACGCGGTCGCCAGGCGCTCGAGGACGTTGCCGCTCAGGCGCGAGGGCTGCACGTGAATGCCCACGTGATTACCGCTGACCTCGCCCGTCCCGGGGCGCCCGACCAGATCAGGGCGGAGCTCGACGCGGCCTCGATTCCGGTGGACATCCTGGTCAACAACGCCGGGTTTGCCATGTACGGCCCGTTCATCGACGCCAATCCCCAGACCGAAGCGGAGATGATGCAGGTCAACATGGCGACGCTCACGCAGTTGACCAGGTCGTTCCTCCCAGGCATGGTCCAGCGACACTGGGGCCGCATCCTCAACCTGTCCTCGCTCGCAGGCTTCATGCCCGGCCCGCTGATGGCCGTCTACTACGCGACCAAGGCGTACGTGCTGTCGTTCAGCGAGGCCCTGGCGGATGAGCTGCACGGGACCGGCGTGACGGTGACCGCGCTCGCGCCACCAGCAACCAGCAGTGGTTTCCAGCGGCGGGCCGCCATGGAGGATTCCAAGCTGGTGCAGGGCCGGATCATGGATGCTCGGACGGTGGCCGAGGCAGGGTATCGCGGCTTGATGGGCGGCAAGGCCGTGGTCGTGCCAGGGCTCTCAGCGAAGCTGCTGGCTTTTTCTGTTCGGGTCTCACCGCGTTGGATGGTCACACGGATCGTTCGGCGCATGCAGGAGCGGGTCTCGTAAGTAGCATGATCGGATGACGCGACGCGGTTGGGCCCTGTTCATCGCCATGGCCGTCATCTGGGGCATCCCCTATCTCCTCATCAAGATCGCGGTTGGCCAGATCACGCCGCCGACCCTGGTGTTCGCCCGGACCGCGATTGGGGCCTTGCTGCTCATTCCACTGGCGGCCGCCCGTGGCGAGCTGGCTCCCCTCCTTCCCTATTGGCGCATGCTGCTCGCATATACCGCCGCCGAGGTGGCACTGCCCTGGGTCCTGCTCTCGGATGCCGAGCGGCGCCTACCCAGTTCGCTGACGGGGCTGCTGGTGGCCGCCGTCCCATTGATTGGCGTGCTGCTGGCGCGCCTGACTGGCAGCGATGAGCGGTTCGGCGGCCGCCGCCTCCTCGGCCTGGTGATCGGGCTGGCGGGCGTCGCGGCCCTCGTCGGACTGGACGTCTCCGGAAGCAATCTCGGAGCCGTCGGCGAGGTTGGCCTGGTGGCGCTCGGCTATGCCATTGGGCCCATGATCATCGCCCGCCGGCTGGCCGGCGTTCCAGCCCTGGGCGTGGTGGCCGCGTCTTTGTTATTGACGGCCGTGCTCTACGCCCCGCTCGGCCTAGCGCAGATGCCCTCCGCCCTTCCCTCCACGCGCGTCCTGGTCGCGGTTGGCATCCTGGCCCTCGTCTGCACGGCGGTGGCATTCCTCCTGTTCTTCGCCCTCATCGGGGAGGTCGGGCCGGTGCGAGCCACCGTGATCACCTACTTCAACCCGGCCGTCGCACTGGTGCTGGGCATCGTGTTGCTGCGAGAGCCTTTCACCCTGGGCGCCGGGGCCGGCTTCGTCCTGATCCTGGTGGGGTCGTTCCTGGCCACTCGCCGTGGGCCCGCTGATGCGCGGCTGCGGGACGTCGCCCTGCGAGACGCCGCCGCCGGGTAGCAGCCCGCCCAGCGGTCTTCGGGCAGCCTAGCGCTTGCGCGCCGAGACGATATTCGAAACCAGGTGTGCTCGGACCTGACCGTCCGAGACCAGGGGCGCCAGGTACCGGGCGCCGACCGCCCACAGAGTGGCGCGAGAGTTGGAGCACCTGGCGGCGGCTTCCTCATGCGTTGACACCGACCTGCGGCGGGCTCGGAACGGAACTGCGACCCAGTCTTTGTCGTCTCGCTAGGGTCGATGGGCTATTCCTTGTCCATGGGGAGGCTGGGGACCCGCCTGCTACGGCTGTACCTGGTAATCGCCACGCTTGGACTCGGCGTGTCGGCAGTAACCCTGCTGGGCGCAGGCGCGACGCCGGTGAACTCGGACGCCAGTGTGCCCATCCCGACAGGGGCGATCCACATCTGGGGGATCGACGCCCATGATGGTGATCTCAAGCAAATCAACGGAACCTATTTCCTGTACGGGACTAGCTATGGGTGTGGATTCCAGTGGGGGGTTCCCTCCCCCTACTGTGGGGTTCGCATCTATACCAGCTCCGATCTGACCACATGGACCCCCGCTGGATTCGCCTTCGACGCCGCCACCAGCGCGTGGCAACGGTGGTGCGGCGGCAGTGGCTGGCCGGAGCCGGGCGGATGCTTCGAGCCCCGAGTGGTGGCGATCGACGGTGGCTACACCATGTGGCTCGATGTTCCACGACTCAATCGCATCGCCGTGCTGCACGCCGAGAGTCCGACCGGACCCTTTGTCTTCCGGGCGTGGTCGAGCGTCGCGGGCGGGTGGAGCGAGGGTGTGTACTACGACGCGGTCGGCGAAGGCGACCTCTGGTTAGCGGTCGCCAACCACCACATGGATATCTCCCTTCAATCGCGCACCGGCAGCTACACCATCAAGTCTGGTTCGCTGGGCCAGCCGGGCATTGAAGGGCCTGGCCTGTTCCGCAACGGACTGGAATGGGTGATGACGGTCAGCTACGGGGCCTGCGGATACTGCTTCGGCACCCAGATGGCCTACTTCACCAGCCGCGACCCTCTGGTGTCGTGGCAGTTTGGCGGTGTGGTGAGGTCGGACGCGTGCGGTGGTCAGCCGAATGGCGTGGTGATGCTGAACGGCCAGACCTATGAGTGGCTCGACGTTTGGAACGGCCACCAGCAGGAGAGCCAGACCGCGGCTCCCATCCTGCTGAGCCCGCTGATGTTCAATCCGGATGGGACCCTGCAGCCGTTGGCCTGCGGCTATTAGCGGCTACCTCACGTCCCGCAACATCACCTTCACGGTGAGTGCATCTGCACACGCATGAAGACCCTGCGTCCACGGAACCGCGAGATAGGTACATTCGCCGATGTCTCCGGCGCGCCTATCGGGTGTACACTGACGGCGCCCAGGGGCACCTATGGCAGCCGCGCGGCGCGTCCTGATCATCGCAGACGATTCGAGAGTAGCCGAGGTGTACGCCTCCAAGCTGCGGCGTGGTGGCTACGACGTGAACGTGGCTCGAGACGGCGTATCAGGCTTCGACCTTGCCGGCCCGCTGCCGCCGGACGCCATCATCCTCGACATTCGGTTGCCCCGACTGAGCGGAGTAGCCGCGCTCGCCGCTCTCCGCAAAGACGAGACAACCTCCAGCGTGCCCGTCGTCGTCCTCAGCAATGACGACGCGCCGGCCGTATTGGAGGAGGCCGGGCGCCTGGGCGTTTCCGCCTATCTCATCAAAAGCATTGAGATGCCTCGGGACGTCGCGGAGGCGTTGAGTGACCTGTGGCATGGCCCCCCTGAGATGACTGAGAGCACGTGGTCAACGGTGGCAGCGCCGCCGCACGCGAAGATGCCTGACCCGGCAAACCACGCCGCTCCAGTGCTGGTCGTCGACGAACACGTGGCCACCCGGCAGATGGTTCAGATGGCGCTCGAGCTGGACGGGTATCGCGTTCTGGGTGCGGGAGGCGGCGAGGCGGCCTGGCAGCTGATCAATGACTATCGCCCGGCCGTGGTGGTGACCCATGTCTGGATGCCAGGCCTCGATGGCCTGGAGCTCTGCCGGAAGATCAAGGCGGCCGATACGTTGCGGCAGGTGAAGGTCATCCTCTATACCGTCGGCATCACCAGCGAGGACGAGGCGAGACAAGCGGGATGCGACCAGTTTTTCTTGATGACCAGTGCCCTCTCCGGTTTGCGGGACGCGGTCGGCCGCCTGTACGACTAACAGCACGTTTCTCCTGAGGAGTCGCAGCACCTATGGACCCTGAGCGGCGGAAAGAAGACGAGAGACTCGGTCCTGAGCCAGGCAGCGCGTCCGCCCATCCAGGGCGAGCGGATGATCGGCTGGCCACCCTGATTCGCGCCAACCAGGCACGCATGGTCGACGAACTGACCGCCAACCTCTGGGGACTTAACGATCCCGGGCTGCGCCGCACCTATGCCAGCGAAGCGGCGCTGCGACTCTTCATCGATGCATTTGTGGAAGCACTGCGGCGCTCGTTCACGGCGGCGGACGGAAAGCAGTTTGTGGCCGAGTACGGAGTCAGCCTTGGCGGCCGATACGCCGAAGAGGCCCGAGATTACGAGGACGTCTACAACAGCTTGGTCGTCATTAAGAACAGTTTGCTGCCCTTCGTCCTCAAGGCGGACCCGCCAATCGAGCCCTTGATCTTGCGCCTCACCGATGTGCTTTTCCGGCTCGAGCATGAGGTGGCCCGACGCTACTACGAAGTCGAAAAGAGCGAGCATGCGCAGTTCGCCGAACTCGACATTCTCAAATCCGGGTTCATCCGGCTCACCACGCATGAATTGCGCCGGCCCCTCAGCGTTTTTCGGGGGTACCTGTCCATGATCGAGTCGGGAGAGCTCGGGGACGTTCCAACCCAGGTGCATCACGTCATCCTCAAGATTGCCGTGGCCGCCAACGAGATGAACAAGCTGATTGACGACCTCGCGGAGATCGGCCGCCTGGAGCAACCGGACAAGGCCCTGCGGCGCGAGAGGTGTCCCGTCAACAAGTTGATCAAGGATGCCGTGGAGGTCGTTCGTGCCGAAGCGCTGGCTAAGCGGATCGCGATCATTGAGCGCGTCGATCCGTCCCGCCCGACGATCCAGGTCGACATCGATCGGATGAGGGTCGCGCTCCAGAACCTGCTCAGCAACGCGGTCAAGTATTCCCCGCCGGAATCCTCGGTCGAAGTGCGAGTCGAGCCGCAGGACGACGCTGTCACGATTGTCGTCGAGGATCAAGGCTACGGCATTCCTGCCGAGGAAATTCCTTACATCTTCGACAAGTACTATCGCGGAGCCCGGCCGGAAACTCGGAACACGCCGGGGACGGGCCTCGGCCTGTACATCGTCAAGCAGATCGCGGAGTTACACGGGGGGAGTGTGGAAGTGGTCAGCGATCCCGGAAAGGGCTCGACCTTCCGGCTGCTCCTGGAAGCCTAGGCTTCCTCCGGGGGGCAGAGGTGCTTGACGGCCGCGCGCAACTCCGATAGCGTCGCGCTCTTCGTCACATAGGCGTCGGCACCCGCGATTTGAGCCTGGGTTCTGGTCGCCATCCCCCCGGTGAACACGATCACCTTCGTTTCGTGGTACCCGTTGGCCTTAATGAGAGCGGTCAGCTCGAGTCCGTCCATTCCCGGCATTTGAACATCCGTCAGGACCAATGCTGGCCGACGCGTCGCAATAAGCTCCCAGGCCGCCAGGCCGTCCGCCGCTTCCAACACCTGGTAGCCGTCGGATTGCAGGGCCATCCGAAGCATCTCCCGGCTCTCAGGATCATCATCGGCAATTAGGACGCGTAGTGGATTGCTCACCCGAGAAACCTGTTGCCTAATAACATACGGCACGCTCGCCGCGAACGCCGCAACAGTCGGAGCAAAAAGACGGTCAGATGTGACGGAGCGTGAACATCTGGGACGTTCGACTTGTGTACCCTGGGCACGATGCCACCCTTACCCTCGCGCCTGGGGAAGGCTCTGCTGGTCGTCGCGCTGGTGGCCGTGGCGGCCTTCGCCTTCGGGCCGACTGTGGAGCATAAGCTCCTGGGGAAAGCCCCGCCCAGCGTCAGCCCGATCAGCGACGTGGGACAGCTGGCGACGGCGTTCAACCGGGATGCCGGAGCGCCTCGGCTGGTGGTCATCTTCTCTCCGACCTGAGCGGTTTGCCTCTCCGGGGCCAGGTGGCTCCATGACCAGTACCTGGCCACGCACCGTGGCGCGCATCTGAAGGTGTACGCCGTCTGGATCCACTACTACGTCTGGGACTCGCCGTCGGACATCGACTCGGGCATCCTCGCCGATTCCCACGTCACTCAGTTCTGGGATTCGGGGCAAGTTACCGGCCACTGGTTTGGCGACCACGTCAACGGTGGCGGCCTGGCCTGGGACGTCTACTTTCTGTACGGTCCGTCCGGGCCGGACCTGGCCTCGCCACTGGGCACCGGGTCTCCGGTCATCGCCAACTCCGACCGGCTGGCCGCCGCTCTCCAGCAGGCCGAGTAGAGCCCGAATCTTGGATGACACGGCGGCCCTGAACTATATTGAGTGTAGGTTGTCCCCACTCGGGCTCCAACAGGAGGTGCCATGAAAGTCAAAGACGAGGTCGGTGTGCAGCCCCGCGGGCGGGGTCGTGGTTGGTGGTTGTTGCTGGCCGGCATGGCGGGCGCCTTGACCGCCTTCTTCGCCGATCCCGAACGCGGCAATGCCCGCCGAAAGGAGGCCGTCGATCGCGTCGGCGGGTTCGCGCGTCACACGAGCCGCCGGGCCGAGCGGTGGCTGCGCGGCGTTCGCGCGCAAACCAGCGGCTGGTCGCAGAAGATCACTCATCTGGTGCCCGCTCGAACCAACCTGGATGACAACACCCTGCGCGACCGGGTGGAGACGGAGCTGTTCCGCGATCCGGAGGTTCCCAAGGGGAACCTCAACCTGGATGTGGCTGGAGGTCGGGTGACCCTGCGCGGTCAGCTCCAGCACCCGGAGCAGATTCGTCTGGTGCAGGAGCGGGTCGCCAGCTTACCCGGGGTCCAAGAGGTCCAGAGCTACCTCCACCTGGAGGGCACGGAAGCGCCCAATAAAGCGGAGGTTCGCAACCTCAGTTCGCTGAGCTAGCGAGCACACCCAAGGGGCTGGCGCCACGCCGGCCCTTTTTTCGTGCTACAAGATAGGTGGATGGAACAGCCAATCGGCAAGGTGACGCACTATTTCGGTCACCTCGAAGTGGCGGCGGTGAAGCTGACGGGAGCGCTTAAGGTGGGCGACACGATCCGCGTCAAAGGCCATACCACCGACTTCAGCCAGCCCGTCGACTCCCTCGAAGTGGACCACCAGAAGGTGCAGCAGGCGGGGCCCGACCAGGAAGTCGCTTTCAAGGTCTCGGGGAAAGCCCGGATCGGCGACGAGGTCCTGAAGGTTACCTAGCCCGCGATTTCGCGGGCGCGGGCGCGGCCGGGATGGCCCGGTTCGACGACCAGAGGTAGAAGCCAGCGAGGGACCGGTGGGGCCGCCACTTCTGGCCGATTTCGTCCACCTCCTTCACGCTGGGCAGCTGGTCGAGCTTGTAGAGGCGTTGCAGGGCCTGGCGGATCCCGAGGTCGCCGCCCGGCAGCACGTCGGGCCGCTGCAGGTGGATGAGCAGGAACATGTCGGCGGTCCACGGACCGAGCCCCTTGACCGCGGTAATCTGCCGGCGGACCTCGTCGTCAGGCAATGCATCGACATGGTCGATGTCGAGCGCGCCGGAGACGACGTGCTCGGCCAGCGACCGAATATAGGTGGTCTTGGCACTCGACAGCCCGACTCCCTTGAGGGCGGCGACGTCGGTGGCCAACAGCTCGGCCGGCGCCGGCATCCTGCCTCCGAAGACATCGCGGAACCGTCCGGCGATGGCGTCCGCCGCATACCCCGAGATCTGCTGGCCAATGATGGAATAGACCAGGACGCTGAAGGCGTTGTCGACCGGGCGGCCCTTGCGCCACGCCTGCGGATCGATCGGTCCGATGGTGTCGATCAATTTGGCCAGCTTCCGATCGCCGGCCTTCAGGGCCGACACGGCCGCCTTTCCGTTGGCGCGCGCGCGTGTGAGCGCTCGGCCTTTCATCTGGAACTAATCGTAGCGTCAATTCTCCTCCCCCTTGCGGGGAGGGTTGCGGAGGGGGTGTCTTGCAGAGACAAGGAAAGAGATCCTTAAGCGTGGATCGGCAGCGTGAAGCGGACGGTTGTTCCGGTCCCCTCCTGGCTGGTGGCCTCGATGGTTCCGCCATGCGCCTGGACGATGTCGTGCGCGATCGCCAACCCCAGCCCCGATCCGGTTGATCCCGGACCCTTCACGAAGCGTTCGAAGACGCGCGGGAGAAGCTCGGGTGCGATGCCGGCGCCCGTGTCGCGCACCTCGACCACCACCTGGTCTCCCGACAGCTGGGCCGTGACACGCACCGACCCACCGGCCGGCGTGTAGCGGATGGCGTTGGCCAGCAGGTTGCGCAGGACTCCGCTGAGGCGCGCGGGATCGGCCTCAACTGGCGGGAGGTCGGCGGCAACGTCTTCATCCAGCCTGACCCCGGCGGCCTCGGCGGTGCCTGTCAGCGACGTCAGGGTGGAATTGACCAGCACAGCCAGGTCGACCAGCTCGCGAGCCAGCACCAGGCTGCCCGTTTCTGACAGGGCCAGCGTCCCGAGATCCTCAACCAGCCGCTCGAGGGTGGTGGTGGCATCGAGCATCGGCGCCAGGTGCCCGGGATCGGCGGGATAGAGGCCGTCGCTGATGGCCTCGGCCTGCCCGCGAATGATGGAGAGCGGCGTCCGCAACTCATGCG
>DASQAY010000067.1:0-3111 GCA_035635515.1 Candidatus Eiseniibacteriota bacterium
CCGCGGTCGCGATGGTGACCCCGCTCTCGTGGGCGCTGATGACGGCTTCCACCTCCGTCAGTGACGAGCCCAGGATGGCAAATCCCTGGGTCACCGTATACGAGGGGGCGTAGCCTTCGGCGTTCAGCTGCCCGACCACCAACGTGGTGATCAGGGCGCCGTGGTACGTGGTGTGTTGCACCGTCATGCCTTGCATCAGGCCGCCGCTCAGGGGGACGAGAGCCTCCGTCAGCCGCTGCAAGAAGCGTTCCATGCCGGCTCGGTCGGTAGTCCCAATCAGGACCGCCGCCGCCGGGTAGCGCGTCCGGCCTGGTTCGACTTCAATGGCGGCCTCCCCCGTCAAGCGCCCCAGGACGCCGGTCGGGCCGGTGATTCCATACTCCTGAAGCTGCTGCCCGGCCTGCTGGTCCGACTTGAAGCTTTCCACCAGCGCGGTGAGCGACGCCTTGAGCGTGGCGGTCGCGGCAAAGGCGTAGGCGCGCTTGGGGATCCATCCCGCCATGGTGGCGGCATTCCCGGTGGCGCTCAGCGCATCGCGAGTGGCGGCATCGAGGCGCGACGGGTCGACCTTCACCTCGAGGTCCGTCAGCAGTCCGGTGGGTTTGGCCACCAGGGCGAAGGCAATCGTCTGGGTGGCGGCGAGCTGGTCGAAATGAGCTAGGCTGGCGCCGAGGGGATTCCGGCTCGACCCGGACAGCCGGTTCGTAATGCTGCGGGCCGCCGCCTGTCCATTCACATAGGCGAAGACCAGCTTGTCGCTGGGGACGCGCCGGAGCGCCGCGCGCCAGTCGGCGCTGTCGATCAGGCGCGCGGTCTTGCCGGCGTCGGTGTCGATGATCTCCTTGATCAGCGGATCGGTGGTGGCCAGGATCACCGTGTGGTCCACGACGGCGTACACGATTGGCTGCTGGACCGACTCGCCGGTGGGTTTCCCGACGCTGATGGCGACGCCCCGATAGGTCTCGTCGCTCCAGGCCATCGGCTTTCCGAGCGGGCCGCCGCGCAGCCTGGCCAGGGCCGCCTTGGCCCGCGTGTCATCCTTCGAGACGAGCAGGAAGGCGACCGCCGGGGCCGTCTGGTGCTGGCCAGCGCCCTCCGTCCCGACGAGGAAGTCCATCTGGGGTCCCAACCATGGACGGATATCCCTGCTGAAGGTGAGGCCCGAGTTGGCGAACACCTGGTCCAGATACCGGTCAACGGCCGCTGTCATGTCGGCATCCGTCTTCAGATCGGGGAAGCGGTGGGCCAGCCCGAGCAGGTTGAGCTTCTGGCTCAGCGAGGGGTCGAGGTAGGCGGCCACGTACCCGTCCACGCTGGCGGGGACCATTCGATCGATGGCCGTCGCCGGCTTGAGAGCCAGGGCCACAGCGATGGCCGCTGCTCCCAAGCCCAGGACGGCCACTCCCCCCAGGCCGGCTGCCATCGCCCAGCGGTTGACTCGGAACCGACTGGGGGGTGGGGGCGCCGGGAGTCCGGCGGGGCCCTCCACCGGCGGGGCGTCCATCGAACGTTCAACTTCGACGGAAGCCGGTTGCTTGCTAGCCGAGAGGCGGGCCTGGCTAGGGCAGGCCTACCCGTTCCGCGAGCCGCACCATCTCGTCTGGCGAGAACCCCGTCGTCCGCCCGGCGGCGTACTGGCGCTGAACTTCGACATGGATCGCCGCCACGCGAGGATCGTCCTTGGAGACTGTCGTCCCGTTTGCGGGCCGCAGGGTCGTATTCACCCAGTAGGCGATGCCGGCCAGGCCCGAGCGGTCGTTGACGGTGATCCCCAGCGGCCGATCCAGGATGGCGCGGGTGTCGAAGATGTTGTAGATCTCTTCGTTCTTCAGCAACCCGTCGGCGTGGATGCCGGCGCTGGTGACATTGAATCCCGCCCCGGCGAAGGGGTAATTGGCAGGCAGCGGCGTTCCCAGGTGATCCCGAAAGTACGCCGCTGCGCGCGTGATCACCCGCGGGTCGACCCGCGGGTCCTCGCCGCGCAGCCCCAGGTAATCGACGACCAGCGCCTCCAGGGGCGGATTGCCGGTCCGCTCGCCAAACCCGAAGAGCGACCCATTGGCGGCGGCGCAGCCGTACAGCCAGGCCGCCACCGTATTGACCTCGCCCCGGTGAAAGTCGTTGTGCCCGTGCCACTCCAGTTGGGCCGACGGCACGCCGAGCGTCTTCGTGAACCATTGGACGAGCCTGGGCACGCCGCGGGGCAAGGCCGCCTCCGGCCAGGGAAGGCCAAAGCCCATGGTGTCGCAGAGCCGCCACTTGATCGCCACCCCGGCCTTCCGCTCCAGCTCCTGGAGAGCGCCCACCAGTGGTGCCACGAATCCGTCCAGGTCGGCCCTGGTCAGGTCCTCCAGGTGGCAGCGCGGACGCAGCCCGGCATCCAACACGGCCTGCACCAGTGCGACATAGTCATCGAGCACCTGCCGCCGGGTCTTCTTCATCTTCAGGTAGATGTGGTAGTCGGAGGCCGACAGCAGGATGCCGGTCTCCGGCACGCCAGTGGCCACCACCGCGGGCAGGTCCTGCAGGGAGGCCCGCATCCAGGTCGTGACCTCCGGGCCGGTCAGGGCGCGGCAGGCAGCGATGGCCTCCCGATCCGCGGGGGTGTAGGCGAAGAACTCGGTCTGGCGAATCACGCCGGGCCCCAGCTCGGCCAGCAGCTGATACAGCTCCACGATCTGCTCCTGCGCGTAGGGAGCGCGCGCCTGCTGTCCGTCGCGGAAAGTGGTATCGGTGATCCAGATCTCGGCTGGCAGCGCCATGGGAACCGGGAGGGGCTCAAACCGCATGGGCGGGACGCGCGTGTACGGGAAGTCGTCCCGGCGGAGATTGGGCTCGGACCGATCGAGCACGAGGCTGATTATAGACTTACGTTGATTTCACATGCTATATATTGATTGGCTGTGATCCAGATCAAGGGAGAGCCCTACCTGACCGCGACCGAGGCGGCCAACTTGCTGGGCGTCAAACCGACCACCCTCTACGCCTACGTCAGCCGGGGCGTAGTCAAGAGCTACCGACAGGGCATCCGGCGGGCTCGCCTGTACCGGGAGCACGACCTGCGTCGCATCCAGGACCTGCGGCCCAGCAAGGGACACCATCCCCTCCCCC
>DASQAY010000068.1:0-2239 GCA_035635515.1 Candidatus Eiseniibacteriota bacterium
CCACTGAACGCCGGTCCAGCCGGCCACCGGCGCCGTTTGTGGCGGCGGTCTCCGCGACCATCCGCGCCCTTCACCGCGGTCAGGTGGCGAGCTACGGTCAGGTCGCGGCGCGCGCCGGCTACCCGGGTGCCGCGCGGGCGGTGGGCAACGTGCTGGCCACCACGCTGGGCCTCCCCTGGTGGCGGGTGGTGCGGGCCGATGGCCAGCTGGCCGCGCACAGCCGGACGGAGCAGGCGCGGCGTCTGCGGCGGGAGGGGATACCGCTGAAGGGCACGCGGGTCGCGATGCCCCGCCGCGGCCGTTAGTGATCGTGTCGATGGACCTACCGGCCCTCACCACCAACCGGCTGCTGATCAGGCCGCTTCGGACGGATGACCAGGACGCGGTCGAGCGCCTCTACGCCGACATTGCCCAGGAAGCGGGGAGTGACTGGGCGATGACGCGCGCCGAGGTCCAGCGCTGGCTGCAGTGGACGGCCTTGAGCTATAGCGAGCAGGCTCGCCTTCACCAGCCGCCCTACGGAGATCGGGCGATCAGCCTGCGAGAGACGAACCAGCTGATCGGCATCTGCGGCTTCGTCCCGTGCCTCGATGCTTTTGGCCAGCTGCCATCCTTCGCCGGCGCTTCGAGCCGCCCCGGGGAACGCCTGACCTCCGCCCAGTTCGGACTCTACTGGGCGGTCGCCCCGTCGCAGCAGCGGCGCGGTTATGCCACCGAAGCCGGACGGGCGCTGATCGACCACGCGTTCGGCCGGCTCAAGCTGGACCGGATCGTGGCGACCACCACCTATCACAATGTGGCGTCCATCGGCGTGATGCAGAAGCTCGGCATGCAGATCGACCGCAACCCCTATCCCGACCCGCCCTGGCTGCAGGTGGTCGGCGTGCTCTCCCACCCCAGCCTTTCCGGCGGAAAGAGCGTCGAAGCGTGAGCCCGCGCAAGCAGGAATTTGTGTGCGAGCACTGCGGCCGCCGTGTCTACGCCGAGCCCGGTCCGCTGACGCAGGTTCGGATGTGCCGGTCGTGCTTCGAGAAGGCCCGGAAGCAGGAAGCGGAGAGGCGGGCGAAGGCCGAGAGTTAGTGCCTGGCGATCCGCCGCAGCGGGAGCCGGGGTCCGTAGCGCGGCGGCTGCAGGCCGCTGAGCATCAGCAGCCGGATCACCCGCGCCCGGTGGCCGCGGTACGGCTCCAGCAGCTTCAGCATCAGTTCGTCTGACCCACGGGGCTGGCGCAACAGCACCCAGCTGACGAGGTGGGGGAGATGGTAGTCGCCAACCGACACGGCGTCGGGATCGCCAAAGGCGACCGCGCCGATCTCGGCTGCGGACCACGGCCCGATGCCCGGCAGCGAGAGCAAACGTTGATAGGCCTCGGCCCTCGGAAGGTCCACCAGCGCGTCGAGGCGATTGGCGCGTTGAGCGGCCATCTGGATCACCTCCGTCCGGCGCCGCTCCACCCCAAACCCATGGAAGGTCCAGTAGGGCGTGTGGGCCAGGACCTGCGGAGACGGCGGCACCATCAACGGCGTCGGCCCGGGCGCGGCCTCGCCCAGGGTGCGGATCAGCTGGCGGTAGGCGTGCCGGGCTTCGACGCCGACGACCTTCTGCTCGAGCACCGTGGGCAGCAGCGTTTCCATGACCGACTCGGTTCGTAGCATTCGCAGCCCAGGATGCTGCCGGTGCAGCTCGCGAAGAATCGGATGGCTGGGGGCGAAGTCGCGGTCATCGTCCCCATCGCCCAGCAGCACCGGCGCGTGCTCGAGGAGCCACTCGGCTCCCGGTCCCCAGGCCTCCACCTCGATGGCCTCGTTTCGGTAGCGCAACCGCTGGGTCGCGAGCCCGGCTGGGGTGCGCGTGGCACGCCAGATCTCGCCGCCGTCCATGCGCACCGATGGATCGCCAGGACCGCCGCGTGCCAGCGGGCCCAGGGTGAGCCACAGGTCGAGCGGCCGTTGGGGGACGATCACGCGATGTAAGGCGACCATGGCCCACCGATCGTACCGAACTATCTTCTCCCTCCCCCTTGCGGGGAGGGTTGGGGAGGGGGTCTCGGTAACCCTTCCCAGAGGGAAAAAGACTGACCCTCCCCAGGTAGAGGTAGAGGGAGGGTCAGCCAGCGGGCAAGGTCCGGCTACTGAGTGTTCTGCGGTTGGTAAAACCCGATGAACACGTCGGAGTGACGCACCGCCGCGGTCCCATTCCGCGCGTCGGTGAAGAAGGGATAGGCGATCAGGTTGGTGGC
>DASQAY010000069.1:0-13066 GCA_035635515.1 Candidatus Eiseniibacteriota bacterium
TTGATCCGGGACGCGATGGCCGGTGCCAGCGCGATGGGTAACCGGAGCGCCTCAGTCAGCACGCCGTCGATCCGGTAGCGGATTCGGACATGGTCCTTCTTGGGCTCGATGTGGACGTCTGACGCGCGGTCGCGCAAACCCTGGGTGATCAGCAGGTTGACGATCTGCACCACCGGGGCGTTTTCGGCCAGCGCCGCCAGCTCGACCGGCATCGCTGCGCGCCGCGTGTCCTGCTGCTCGTAGGCCTTGACGAACTCGGCCACACCAGGCAGCACTTTGTAGCGCTCGCGGATCGCGGTCTCGAGCTGGCTCTTCGGCGCCAGGGCGGCCTGCACCTCGCGCCGCGTCATCACCCGGATCTCCGCCAGGAGTGGCAGGTTGGCCGGATCCGCGGTCGCGACCCGCAACACGTTCTCGTCCAGGCTCAGCGGCAGGACGAGGTGCTCCATGGCGTACCCTTCCGAAATCAGGGAGAGGGCGGCGTCGTCGCTGCGCACGCGGTGCAGATCCACCACGTCGAGGGCAAGGTGTTCGCCCAGGGCGCGAGTGAGATCCGCCTCAGGCAGGAGCCGGGCTTCTACCAGGATCTCGCCCAAGAGCGCACCGGTTTGCTTCTGCTGGGCGAGCGCCCACTTGACCTGCTCCTCGCTCGCGACTCCGCGGGCAACGAGAAGCCGGCCGAGGGGTTGCGCCTCAGCCGGGGCCACCACAGAGGCCAGTTGTTCGGGCGTCATGTCACACTGACCACCACAGTCCTTTCCCAAAGGGGACGCGACCAGTTACTGTCACGTGCCGTGGGCCTCCCCTCCTAAAGTTCGACCCGGTCGGCGCGAGCGCGACCGTTTTGCGAGCTTGGCTCGCTGGTGGCCTGCGCGGCAGGCCCCCCTTCCTACAGGCCACACATGCTAGTCAGGTGGCTCTGGTCTGTCAACGGGGAAGCCAGCTTCCCGATCGGGAATAAAGTGGTTCGGGAACGGTATTTTGTGACAGTGGCCGCCGACGATTTGCGACGCCCGACCGTCTATTTTGACTTCCTATGCCCCTGGGCGTACCGGGGTGCCATGTGGCTGAAGGCCGTGGAGGACGCGGGCCGAATCAACCCTGAGTGGCGCTTCTTTTCACTGAGCGAGAACCATCGCGTTCGAGAAGGGCAAGGCGGCCGGCCGGTCTGGGAGGGCGAGGGGCAAGCGGCTGGGATCCCGGCCTTTCGGGCCGCCATCGCCGCCCGGCGGCAGGGAGACCAGGCCTACGATCGATTCCGGCAGGCGCTCCAGCGGGCGCGCCACGAAGGCCACCTGAAGGCGGATCTGCCGGAGACGCACCGCCAGGCGGCCGCCACAGCGGGGCTGGACCTGGAGCGCTTCGACCGGGACCTCACCCAGGTCGACCTGGCGCCGCTGGCGCAGGAGCACGCTGAGGCGGTCCGCCGTGGCGTGTTCGGGGTGCCGACCCTAGTGTGGCCCAACGGCCGGAGCTATTACCTCAAGATTACCGACGTCCCACCGTCCGATCAGGCAGTGGCCCTGTACGACGCCATCGTGGGCATCCATGCTTTCGACCAGGTGATCGAGATCAAAACGCCCGAGTCCGAAGGCACGCTGCAGGCCTAGCAGCCCCTCCCCTCTGGCGTCGCGCCTCCCCAAAACGGAGGAAAAGCGGCCGGGGTCGTAACCTGCGGCGGTACGGACAGAGGTGAACTACAAACTGGTCGCCGGGATGCTCTTGCTGGGGTTGACGCTGACCGCGTGCGGCGGCTCAGTGGGGGCGGTGCCTCCCACGGCCACCTCCAGCCCAACCGCCACGCCGACCGCCACTCCAACTCCAACCCCATCCCCTACTGCCACGCCAACCCCGGCTCCGAGCGCAACCCCGACGCCGGCGCCGCCGCCGCCACCGCCACCGCCACCGCCGCCCACTGCCACTGTCCTCAAGATGGTCCGGGTGGGGTCGTATTCCTATGCGTTCAGCCCGGTCATGGTCAGCATCCGCCGCGGCGCGCCCCTAACGGTCACCAACACCACCGCCGCCCCGCATACCGTGACCGCAGATGGCGGCGCCTTCAACTCCGGCACGGTCTCTCCTAATACCACCATCACCATGACCTTCGCCACGCCGGGCACCTACCCCTTCCACTGCCAGATCCACTCGTACATGACCGGCACCCTGACTGTCACCTAGCGCCATTGGCAAACTGGGAGCGCGAAGCGGGATAATTCCCCGGTGAGCGAGACGGCGCGTCCTCGGCTGCAGCGCGGCCACGACCGCTGGCTGGCGGGCGTGTGCTCGGGCCTGGCCGAGTATTTCAACATCGACCCCTTGATCGTCCGGATCGCGTTCGTTGCCGCGGCCTTCCTGCAGGGCTGGGGCATCCTCTTGTACCTGGTGCTGTGGTTCCTGATGCCGGCACCGGATGCGGCACCCGCGCCCATCGGCGACTTCCGGTCGCACTTTCGCGCCATGAACGAGGATCTCCGCCATCTCGGCATGAACTTTGCCGGAGGCCGCTCGACGCCCGCCCCCACCGCCGGCGCACCAGCCCCCGACGTCGCGCCGCCGCCACCGCCCGGGCGTTCCCCGCAGAGGACCCGAGGCGGGATCGTGGTGGGCGTGGTGCTGATCGCCCTGGGGGCATGGTTCCTGCTGCAAAACCTAGGCCTGCTCGAATGGTGGCGCTGGGACGTGTTCTGGCCGGTGGTGATCATCCTCCTCGGCCTCGCCCTGTTGGTCCGCCGCTTCCGGTAATTGATGCGACGCTACGGCGGTGACCGCCGAATTGTCTTCCCAGTCCTCCTGATCCTGATCGGCGTCCTCTTTCTGCTCGGCAATTTCGGGCTTCTCGATCGGATTGCGCTGTGGCGGTTGGGAGATCTGTGGCCGCTCCTGCTGGTGCTGATTGGCGGGTTGCTGATCGTCAACCGCCTGCTCGCCCCACAGCCGGCGCGGCTGGCCAGCCTCGGGCTGGTAGCCATCCTCGTGATCGTGGGAGCGGTCTACTTGCTCGCCTATCCGGTTTCTGGGGGCGGATCGAAGGACTTCAAGGCCTCGGCCGGCACACTCGAGAAGGCCGAGCTGGTGCTTGAGTTCGGGGCCACCTCCGTGGACGTGCACACCGAGTCCCTTGGCGATGACCTGTTCCGGGCGCATTTCGACTACTCGCCCGGCGAACCAGCGCCCACCGCCGCCGTGGATCGGGAGGCCGGCACGGTGACGCTCAGGCAGAACCCGCACCTCAACCCGTTCGCCTTTTCGGGCTCGCGGCATGACCGGGTCGCGGTTCGCCTCAGCGACCGGGTGCCCTGGAAGATCCGGATCAGCGGCGGCGCCTCCCAGATGACACTGGACCTCAGCCGCGGCCAGGTGACCAGCGTGGGGATCTCCGGCGGAGCCAGCCAGATGGATCTCACCCTTCCGGCGCCCCATGGCACGGTCCGGGTGGCGATCTCAGGTGGGGCCAGCCAGATGCACATCCGGTGCGCCAGCGGGACGGCGGCCCGGATCACGGTCACGGGCGGCGTCGGGACATTGCAGGTCAACGACTCTCGGCAGACCGGCGTTGGGCAGCTGACCCTGGCAACTCCGGGCTACGACTCAACAGCCGACCGCTATGACATCCAGATCACGGGTGGGGCCTCAGGCGTGACGCTCGACACGCGCTAGGTAAGGACCTCGAGACCCCGTCCCCAACTCTCCCCGCAAGCAAGGGGGAGGGACAATATTGCGCTCGCCGTGCGGAGGGAGGGAGACCTGAGCCAGTGCGGGTCGTCGAGACCCCCTCCCCGACGATCCCGCAAGGAGGAGGGAGCTCTCAGGCTTTGACCCAGGCGTACCACTCACCGACTGGCCGAAACCCGAACCGGTGATACAGCTGGGGCAACGTCGTCTGCAGGCCGCACATCAGGGTGAGGCGCTGGCAGCCAAGCTGGCGAGACCGTTCGGTGATGGCCAGCAGCATGCTGCCGCCGATCCCGCGACCGCGCTCCTGGCGGCGGACGAACACGTTCTGCAACCGTCCCGTAAACCCGTGCTGGAACAACCCGATGCGGCCGACCGGCCGGGCCGCGTCGTAAGCGACGTACCACTCGAGGGGCAAGTTAGCCGCCTGCCAGTGCTTCAAGGCGATCCATTCCTCCACCGCTGCCGGAAGCCAGGGCCTGGGCTCCTCGGCCGCGCTCTCCCGGATGAGCTGGTCGTAATCGCTCCAGCGCGGCCCGTCGACCCGCTCCACTGAGATCGCGGGATTAGCCGAGCCTTCGGGCTCGGCGACCTGCGTCATCGCCAGCTTGTGTTCGGGGCGATAGCCGACCGCCGGCAGACCCTGATCCAGGGCGGCACGGACCGCCGGATCGGTGGTCGCCACCTTCAGGAATGGCACGAGCTGGTCGACCGACCAATCCGTCGCCCCGAATCCCAGCACCACGTTGACCATGGCGATGTGGGGATAGGCGGGGTTGGAGACCACCTCGCCGAAGGTGTGAGGCTCAGAGCGCCCGCCCGCCCGGGCCAGCGCCGCCTCGCTGTCGAAGACGTCCTCGGCCAGGGCCCGGATGGTCACGCGGTGAGGGCTTCGGCCTGGTCCTTGTACTGCAGCTCGTACAGCCGATAGTAAATGCCGCGGCGGGCCAGCAACGCCTGGTGGCTCCCCTCCTCCACCACCCGGCCCTTGTGCAGGACGATGATGCGGTCCACGTCCCGGATGGTCGACAGCCGGTGGGCTATGATGATCGAGGTCCGGCCTTCCATCAGCCGCCGCAGGGACTCCTGGATGATGTGCTCGGTTTCGGTGTCGACACTGGCGGTGGCCTCATCCAGCACCATCAGGATCTCGGGGTTGAAGGCCAGGGCGCGGGCGAACGCGAGCAGCTGCTTCTGGCCGGTCGACAGGTCGCTGCCCCGCTCGTGCAATTCCTGGTCGTAGCCCTTGGCCAGCCGGCGGATGAACTGGTCGGCGTTGACCGCCCGGGCGGCCGCCTCCACTCGCGCCGCGTCCATGGGCTCGCCCAGCCGGATATTGAAGGCCACCGTGCCGGTGAAGATGAACGGATCCTGGAGCACCACCCCGACGTGCCGCCGCAGGTCGCCACGATCCAGGGTGCGGATATCCTGGCCGTCCACCCGGATGACGCCCTGCTGGATGTCGTAGAAGCGGGTGAGGAGGCTGATCAACGACGTCTTGCCGGCGCCGGTCGCCCCCACTACCGCCACCTTTTCCCCGGGCGCGATCCGGAAGGTGACATCCCGCAACACCCACTCCTGGTCCTGGTAGGCAAACCAGACGTGATCGAACTCCACGCCGCCGCGCACCGTCGAGAGTCGCCCGGCATCGGCCCCGTCCTGGTCGGCCCGCGGTTCGTCCAGCACGCCGAAGATCCGCTCGGAGGCGGCCATGGCGGCCTGCAGGATGTTGTACTTCTCGGCCAGGTCCCGGATGGGCTGGTACAGCCGGTCCGACAGCTGCAGGAAGAGCACCAGCGTCCCCAGGGTCAGGGCGCCCTGCACCACCCTGCCCGCCCCCACCCAGAGGATCAGGGCCACGGTCAGTGAGCCGATGAAGCTCATGATCGGCATGAAAATCGCGAAGATGGCGACCGAGCGCAGCGTCGCTCGCAGGAAGTCATCGTTGAGCGCCTGGAAGTCCTGGCGCGCCCGTCGCTCCCGGTTGAAGAGCTGAAGGACGAGCATCCCGGATACCGCCTCCTGCAGGAAGCCGTTGATCCGGCCGATGCGGGTCCGGATGGCGCGGAACACTTCGCGCATCCGGCGCCGGCCAATGATCGTGACCAGCCCTACCACCGGCATCACCGCGAAGACCACCAGGGCCATCTGCCAGTTCACCAGCAGCAGGAAGCCGGCGATGACGACCAGCGAGAAGAGGTCGCCGATGACCGCGATCAGCCCTGAGGTGAGGAGCTGGTTGAGCGCATCCACGTCGTTGGTCAGCCGGGTGACCACCACGCCCACCGGCGTGGTGTCGAAATAGTGCAAGGGCAACCGCTGCAGGTGGCTAAAGACCGCATTGCGCAGGTCGAACATCACCCGCTGGCCGAGCAGGGTCAGGGCGTAGCCCTGACCGTAGCGGGCCCCGAAGTTGATGATCAACACCACCAACCACAACCCCGCCAGCCGCTCGTAGCCCTGCAGGCGGTGGGGCCGGATGTAATGGTCGATGGCCTGCTGCGTGAACCACGGACCGGCGAGGTCGGCGACCGAAGTCACCAGGAGTAGGGCCAAGGCGATGAGTGCCAGGGCCTGGTGCGGCCGGACGTAGGTCCACAATCGCCGCATCAGGCGGGTGTCGTAGGCCTTGCCGGTGATCTCGTCGCCACCTGCCATGCGCATGTGCATCATTGGCCCGCAACCTCCGGGCCGACGATCTCATCCTCTTCCAGCTGCCGGCGCCACTGCTGCCGCTGGTAGAGGCGGGCATAGACCCCACCCTGGGCCAGCAGCGCCAGGTGCGGTCCTTCCTCGATGATCCGGCCTTCCTCCAGCACCACGATTTTGTCGGCGTCCCGGATGGTCGAGATCCGATGCGCGATCACCAGGCTGGTGCGGTCCTTCAGGAAGTCACGCAGGCCACGCAGGATGGCCTCCTCGGTCCGGGTATCGACGCTGGACAGCGCATCGTCGATGACCAGCACCGCCGGGTCCTTGATCACGGCCCGGGCGATCGCGGTCCGCTGCTTCTGGCCGCCGGACAGGGTGACGCCGCGCTCCCCGATCACGGTCTGCAGCCCACCGGGAAACTGCTCCAGGTCGGCGCTGAGCTGGGAGAGCTCGACCGCGTGGGTCACGGCCTCGGCCGGGGCGTCCGGCGCCCCCAGGGTGATGTTCTCGAGCAGGCTCTCCGAGAACAGGAACGTTTCTTGCGGCACGTAACCGACCAGCCCCCGCAGGAAGTCGAGCGGCAGATCCCGTAGGTCCACCCCGTCGAGGAGGATGCGACCGGCCTGCGGGTCGTCGACCCGGGTGAGGAGGCGGGCGATCGTACTCTTGCCGGCCCCGGTCGTCCCCACGATCGCCACCGTCGACCCGGCCGGCACGTGCAGCGTGAAGTGCCGCAACACCGGCTCATCCCCGTAGGCATAGGTGACGTCGTCGAAGAGGATCTCGCCGCGCACCGCCGTGGGCCGGATGGGATGCGGCGGCGAGGCGATGGCCGGCTGCCGGTGGAGGATGGCTTCGATCCGGTTGAGGGACGCCGCCCCCTGCTGAAACATGTTGGCCACCCAGCCCAGCGCGATCAGGGGCCAGGACAGCAGGATCAGGTAATAGTTGAATTGCACGAACTGCCCCAGAGTCAGGCGCCCCGCTACCACGTGCTGGCCGCCGACATACAGAAGCACTAGCCCGGCCAACCCGGCGACTGTGGCGAAGAGCGGCCAGAGGGCGCTGTTGATACGCGCCCAGGCCATGTTGGCCTGCACGTATTCCTGGTTGGCCGCCCGGAACGTGTGCGCCTGGGCATCCTCCTGGACATAGGCCTTGACCACCCGGATTCCGGAGAGATTCTCCTGGGCACGCGACGAGAGGGCGGCGAACTCCTCCTGGACCCGCAGGAACCGCCGCTGGATGACGGGACCGAGCAGCGTGAATCCGAGGGTCAGCACCACCAGCAGGGAGACCGAGAGCACGGTCAGCTGCCAGTCGATCAGCGCCATCAGGACCACCGCCGCCACGAAGATCACGATGGTATTGACGATGTTGCTCAGTCCCATTCCCAAGAGCTGCTGGACCGCGGCCAGGTCGTTGGTCGCCCGGGCCATCACATCGCCGGTGCGAATCTCCTGGAAGAAACGCTGGTCCAACTGCTCCAGCTTGGCGAACAACTCCTCCCGGAGCTCGGCCTCGATCCGGCGGCTGGCCCCGTTGATGGCGAATCGCTGCGTGAAGCGCGACCCGGCGTCAGCCGCGGCGGCCGCCACCAGGGCCAGCGCGATCGGCACGACCTGACCTGCATGGCCACGGGTAATCAGGTCGATCCCTCGACCCAGCAAATAGGGTTGGAGGAGGGCGAACCCGTTGGCCGCCAGCGTTCCCAGCAGCCCAATCCCGAGGGCCGTCCGATGGCGCCACAGCGCCGACTTGAGGCGTGCCGAGGTCAGCATGGCCTCTCCATCGTACCCAGCAGCCGGATCAGATCCTGGGCGTGATCACGTGAGAGAAACTGGACGATTCCGGGCGCACCCCAAGGGTACGCGGCGGTGGTGGTTGCCGATGCCCTCCGCGATGACCAGGGCGATCCGGTCGCGTTCCTGTACGGCCACGTGCGGGAGTTCAGGGCCGAGGCGGTGGCCATCGCCGCGCGCATGAACCTCCTGGATTCAGACGGCGCCTCGCCCGCCCGCTAATCGCTTCAGGCTAGGGAGAAAATGAGAGACGAGACCCCCTCCCCACCCTCCCCGCAAGGGGGAGGGAGAGTTGCACATGACCTCCTGGACCCCGGATTGAAACCACGCGCAAGTTCATCGGCGATGGATCGAGCGAGACAGCCCTAGGCGGGCTAACCTCCGGCCGCCGTCTTCTTCACGTCCAGTTGGGCGAGGTAGGTCTGGTCTGGGTTACTGCGCACGTCCGACAGCATCTTGCCGTCCTTGAGCCGGATGACGCGGTCGGTCTGCGCCGCCACGTCCGTGTCATGGGTCACCAGCACGAACGTGACGTCATACTCCTGGTTCATCCGGCGCATCAGGGTCACGAGTTGCTGGCTGGTTTCGCTATCGACCTCCCCGGTCGGTTCGTCTCCCAGCACCAGCGACGGCCGGGTGATCAGCGAGCGCGCGATGGCGACCCGCTGCTGCTCACCGCCCGAGAGCTGGTCGGGCCGGTGGTGCATGCGGTCGCCCAGGCCGACTTCCTCGAGCAGGGCCTGGGCCCGGGCCTTTCCGTCCTTCCCGTCGCGGTGATACCGGAGCGGCAGCATCACGTTTTCCAGGGCATTGAGCCCAGGCAGGAGGTTGAACTCCTGGAAGATGAAGCCGATCTTCCGGCCGCGCAGGTCGGCCCGCTGGCGGTCGCTGAGCTGGTGCGTATCCTGGCCGTCGATCGCGTACTCGCCCGAGGTCGGCTTCAGAAGCAGTCCGAGGCAGTCGAGCATCGTGGTCTTCCCGCTACCGGACCGGCCGACGATCGAGATGAACTCCCCGCTCTCGACGGTGTAGGTGACCCCGTCGAGCGCCTTCACCACGCTGGTGCCCTGCTTGTAGTGCTTTTTCAGGTCTTTGACTTCGATGCTCGCCATGCTGGTGCTCCGGCTTACTGCGCTCGTAGCGCCCGAACCGGGTCCATGCGGGCCGCCCGGAAAGCCGGGATGATGCCGGCCACCGCGCCCAGCCCGATGGAGAAGACCAGGGCTACGATCACCAGCCGCCAGGTCACCAGAAACAGGCTCAGCGTCGGCGCGCCGAGGTTGACGAGCGTGGTCAGGCCCCAGCCGAGGAAGAGCCCGATGGCGCCGCCGATCGCCCCGATCACGACGGCCTCCAGCAGGAACTCCCGAAGAATGTGACCCACCCGCGCGCCTACCGCCTTCTTGAGGCCGATCTCGCGCACGCGCTCGGTGACCGCCATCAGCATCGTATTGACGACGGAAAGTCCGCCCACCACGAGTGCCAACAGCGCCGCGCCGGTCGTAACCGCGGTGAAGATCGCCGCTCCGGCGTTGAAGGAGGCGACCAGCTGGCTGGGCTTGGTCGCCTTCACCCCCGCGACCTCCCGGTTGATCCGGTCGGCGAGTTGGTCGAGGTTCACGCCGGGCTTGCCATAGACGGTGATCCCGGTGGCCAGCTGGCTGGTATCCACCGAGCTGCGGATGGCGGCCGGCAAGCTGTCTTTCAGCAGGAGCTGGGCATCCGTCAGGCTGACAAACGCCCCGCTGTCTGGCGCGGTCTGGGTCTTGTTGAGGATCCCCACGACCGTAAAGGTGTGGTTGACGAAGTCGGGCCTGGCATCGGTCGGCCGGATGGGAAGGTCCAGCGCGTCGCCCACCTTCTTCTTGAACTCGCTGGCAAAGTCCGCACCCAGGACCACTTCGCCCTGCGAGGCATTGGTGATCTCGCGCCCGGTGGCCAGTGACACCTTGAACTTCGAGTAGTCGTTGGCCTTCGGGTCGCTGCTCGAGATGTAGTCGGGGATGCCGAAGCTCACCCCCGCGTTTCCGCCGGGCTTCGCGCTGACCCCGATCTCGGGAAAGGCGATGGCCACCCCGCTGACCTGTTCGATCTCCGTGACTTTGCTGAGCGGCATCAGGGCACCGCCGAAACCCTGCGAGCTGGAGGACTCGTCGGCCACCTGCACGTTCGAGCTGAAATAGGTGGCGCCACCGGCCAGGAGCGCGTTGAACTTTTCGGCCATCGAGCCCATGGTGACCAGGGCCAGCACGCCGATCACGATCCCGCTGATGGTCAAGAAGTTCCGCAGCTTTCGCCGCGTCAGGTTGCGAATGATTTCCACAGCTCCCCTCCTCGTCGAATACGCAGGTCTTCACCTTACCGGAGGCGAGGCCAGAATGAAAGTTGGAACGGCAGGCCTTTTCGACTGACAACCGTCACGACCTGGCAACGACAGCCATCGCTTTCGTCGCTCTTTACTTTTCGTTAACCTCCAAACCACCCGCTGCTTGGTCTACGCAGGCCGGGTCTCTGTCTCGACGTCGTAATGAATCGCAACGAGGTCCCGTTCAACGAGAAACCGCGTATCCTCCGGATAGAAGACCGCGATTTCGTAGCGGGGACCAGCGAACGCCTTCACGGCATCCAACGTCTCCCACAGCGTGAACATCATGAACTCCGTGAGTTCATCCACATCGCGGCGCAGCATCCAGACGCCACGATTGCCGGGTGTCTTCGTATAGCCGGATACGCCGGTGTCGCGCAAGTAGTCTGCGTAGGCGTTACCGTCTTCCTTCCGAACGGCGCCCTTCCAGATTCGAGCGATCATCATGTCTCCTTGTCAGGCTCCAACCGCCATCACAGCCATCATCCCTGGCCGGGCAGCATCCTGGCTGGGATTCTCGGCCCCCGCCAGCTCGGTCAGGGTGCAGTCTTCACTACGCTGGACGGCTGCCTGGCGGCACTGTCAGTCGGTCAGTCGTGCCCGCTCGGCGATGTCACGCTCGGCGAGAGCGGCTTCGTACTCTTCTAATGATTTGAACTCCTCAGCCGCCTGCAGCACCTGCTTGGTGGCGGTCTCCCAGTCGCGGGGCAGGGACTTCAGGAGCGGATAGCCGTTCCGGCGGCGATACGCCACGTAGATCAGGACCGCGACTCCAATCCAGATCGGGCCGACAATCCGAGCGGTGTCGTGCGTCAGGATCACCATCACCAGGAAGAACAACACCCCCAGGAGGCCGAGCGTGCCCAGGAGGGGAAACCAGACCGGCCGTCCCCGAAACCTCATCTGGATGTTCAAGGGCATCTGGTACGGTCGTGGCGTGTACGGATCGTAGAGTCGCAGGACCAGCAGCGAGATGAAGACCAGCAGGTAGCCGGTGGTGGCGCCGAAGGCGTAGAGGTCGGCCAGGACGTCAATAGCGGCGCTCTTCCCGGGCGGGCCGGGCGTGAAGAACGCGAACAGGGTCTGCAGGATCGCCACCCCACTAAACACCAGGATGGCTCGCGCCGGGGTCGCGTACTTGCGGTTGATCTTCGCAAACCAACTGGGGAGGAGCTGGAACTGGCTCATCGAGTAGCTGAGGCGTGAGGCGCTCACCACCCCGGAGTTGGCCGAGACGTACACGATCAAAGCACCGATGGCGGCGGTGAGGGGGGCGGCCACGATGCCCAGCACCGGGATGTGCCCCGCGATCAGCGCCACAGGGTCGCCCTCATGGCCACGAAACTCCGAGGGAGGGACCATGCCCATGGCCAGCACCGAAAACGCCATTGCGAACAGGAGCACCGAGATCACGAGGCCGATCGAGGTGCGCGGGATGATGGTTGCCGGCCTCCGGGTCTCCTGGGCAACCTGTGAGATGGTTTCCAGCCCGACGAAGGCAATGATGGCCAGCGATGAGCCAAAAGCAAGCCGGGAGAGGCTCGGCTGGTTGTAGAGAAACTGGTTGGCGACCAGATCCGGCTTCCACACCAGGACAAAGCCCGCCACCACGATCACGGCCTGGGCGATGATGGCGGCTGTGCCGGCGATCTCATTCAACCCGGTCGAGATCCGAATGCCTCGGACATTCAGCCAGGTCAGCACCACGATGCCTGCCAGAGTCTCCAGTAGCCACAGCCAGGCCAGGTGGATTGGACCCAGCGTGACCGTGAAATCGAGCGCGTGATGGCCAAGCGTCAGCCATGGCAGGAAGTAGTTGAAGTACCCGAACGCGACCACCGCGAAGAGTGAGATATCGATCGTGTAGTCGAGAACGAGGGCGGCGCCAGCGACCAGCCCCCAGAAGTCGCCCAGGCCGCGCAGGGTGTAGTACTGACCACCCCCGGCGAGCGGGTAGGCAGACGCGAGCTCGGCGTAGCACAGGCCCACCAGGGCAAAGACCAGGCCCGCCGCCAGGAAGGCGACCGGCGCCAGGCCGAGGGCGGCCAGGGTGATGATCCCCAGCGCCGTATAGATGTCGGCGCCGACTGCCGCGTAGCCCCACATGTAGGAGCCCCAGACGCTGACATCGCGCCGCAGCTCGCTCTGATGGATGCCGTCCGGTTGCGCTGGGCCCACCAGCTGCCCAACCTGACTGGTCCGGCCGCGTCTGTCTTCCGTATACCGTACGGAGATCCGTACGGAGTCGCGAAATTTCCGTACGGCTTGCCAACCAGGCGGCGGCTTTACGGAACCGAATACGCAGGCAGCCGGCATCGTCTACCATGGCTGCGAAGGGTTCGAGTGGGACGACAGATGTCATCGCCGGTCCTCTCGCGGGTCGTGCTCCGGCCCTACGCATTGGCCTCTCGCCCCCAGGAACTGCCGATCGCGGCGGCCTGCGTCCTGGCGCTGGTCCTGGTCTTCGTCGGCGATGTGGCCACCCCGATCCAGGTTGCCGTGAGCGCGCTGGGCTTGATCCCCCTCGTGACGGCTATGTGGCTCCTCTCTGGGCGGCTGGCCCTGGCGGTGGGGA